>DATHCU010000289.1:0-9555 GCA_035319385.1 Thermodesulfovibrionales bacterium | reverse complement strand
TGATATTCGAGCTGATCTTTCGTCATATTAAGCGAGTCATTCGCATCGGCCGTCAGCATTTCTCCGCCTTGATCGACCAGGGAAACGTCGTTAGGACTCAGTCCTTCGACACTGCTTGAAACCAGATGGACTATGCCCTGTATCTGATTCTGGCTAAGACTCCTGCCGGCCCTCAGCTTTACCAGCACCGATGCCTTGGGCCTGTCATCCTCCTTTGCAAAAAGGGACTTTTCAGGCACTGCAAGATGGACCCGGCACTGGTCTATTTCGGACATCGACTTTATGGTTCTCGACAGTTCGCCCTGCAGCGCCCTCCTGTAATTGAGCTTCTGGACAAAGTCGGTCATGGTGAAGTTTGCCTTGTCGAACAGCTCAAATCCGACGCTGCCTCCCTGCGGGAGTCCCTGGCTCGCCATCTGTATCCTGAGTTCATACACCTTGTCAGCCGGCACCATTATGCCCCCGGAAGCCGCTTTGTAAGGTATCTTAAGGTCCTTCAGCTTCTGCATGATCATTCCGGCGTCTTCCTCACTGAGATTGGAGTAAAGGACCTGATAGTCCGGTCTCTGCGCCCATGCAACGAGAAGTATTATCGCGGTTACAGTCATCGCGATCACAGCCAGAAGCATCCCCTTCTTTGCGTTCGGCAAGGCCTTGATGTTTTCTGCAACCTGGTTGAATTCCATGACTTATACCTGCATCCTCATAATCTCTTCATATGCGCTGAGCAGCCTGTTGCGGACCTCGACCATCATGTTGAACGACATGTCCGCTTTCTCCATGGCAACAATCGCCTGTGTCATATCCCCGCCGGATGACAAATCTTTGACAGCCTTCTCGGCGTCGTTCTGGACCTGGGAGAGTTTTCCCATCGCATCCTGCATCAGATCTTCGAAGCCGCCGGCGGCCGCTTTGCCTGAGGCTTTACCCTGCGAAATACCCTGAGCGGATCCGGGACCTGTTATCTTTATTTCGGACATCATTCCCTCCCTGATTCAAATTTCTTCGTGAATAAAGAGCAAGGCAGAGAGCACGAGAGTTTCACATTCTTTTCCTCGACGTTCTTTCTCATCTGGTGGAGCCCGTCTATTGTCTCCCGTATGAAATTGTCTATGTTCTTCGATGAGGACTTTTTGCGCGTTGATTCATATCGTATTGTCAGGTTCGCCATTATTGCCTCGTCAGTTCGAGAGTCTTCATGAACATTGTTTTTGAGATATTAAAGGCCGAGACCGAAGCCTCATAAGCCCTTAGTGCCATCATCATATTCGTCATCTCTTCTACGATATTTACGTTCGGCATCTGAACGAATCCGTTCTCGTCGGCATCGGGATGGCCAGGATCGTAGATCGTCTTTCCAGGGGTATTATCCGCCGCAATATCAACTACTTCCACCCCTTCTAGCTCCACGGGGGCCTGCTCCATCAGGACCGAAGAGAAGACCACATCCTTTCTCTTGTAAGGGCCTCCCTCTTCAGTCCTCGTCGAATTCGCATTCGCCATGTTGGATGCTATAACATTCATCCTCTTCTTCTGTGCCTCAAGGGCGGAGGCGCTCACTTTAAAAACACCGAATGTGTCCATTCTACCTCCTCAAAGCTGTCTTGAACATCCTGATCTTTGTCTCTAACAGGGATACGGCCGTCTGAAAAAGCATGGCATTCTCGGTCATCTTGGCAACCTCCATATCAACCTCTACATTGTTGCCGTCTTCCCACGAGGCCGAAGCCTCGGCACTGATCTGTCCCTGCGAGCCCTCAACGGAATTCCCGATGTGCCCGGGGCCGGTCGTCTTGAGGTCAAGTTCCGCATCGAGGGCCTGAGTGAAATTCATGTCCTTGGCCTTATAGTTCGGAGTATCGGCATTTGCGATATTGGACGTCAGAACTCCGTGCCTCATCCCGGTGAAATGTATCAGCTGTTCAAGTGTCTTAAAACTGTCCATATATATCCTCTTTTTGTATCCTTAACAATAATCGTGCCAACTCACCGCAGGTTCCTTCTGCTAGTTTGGGCATGCAACTTTATATTCGTGCAGCTTATTTCTGATCGTACGTACACTGACGCCGAGTATCTTGGCAGCCCGGGTCTTGTTTCCACTGACGTCCTTCAGAGTCTGAAGGATCAGGTCCTTCTCGACGTCTCTTATCCTTCCCGCGAATGGCCCGTTTGAATCCGTTTCATCGAGCATGAAGTCGCCCCCTTCGATGATATCGTCCTTGCACAGGAAGACCGCTCTCTGTATGGCGTTTTCGAGTTCCCTTATGTTGCCGGGCCAGGACCTGGATTTCACCAGGTTCATAGCATCTTCCGAGAAACCCCTTATCTGTTTGCCCGCAAGGGCGGAGAATTTTTCCATGAAATGCACGGAAAGCAGGACCACATCGTCCGGTCTTTCCCTGAGAGGCGGCAATCTCAGCGGAAAGACATTCAGCCTGTAATAGAGATCTTCGCGAAAGCGTCCCTCAGCGCATTCCTTTTTCAGGTCCCGGTTGGTTGTGGCGATGACCCTGACATCTACTTGGATCGGGTCCCTTCCCCCGACCCTGTCAACCTCCCTCTCCTGCAGGACCCTCAGGAGCTTGGCCTGGAGCACCATCGGCATCTCTCCTATTTCATCGAGCAGTATGGTCCCACCGTTGGCGAGTTCAAACTTGCCCTTCTTCCTGTCTATTGCGCCGGTAAAGGCGCCTTTTTCGTGTCCGAATAACTCGGATTCTAGGAGGTTCTCGGGTATCGCAGCGCAATTCACAGCGATAAAAGGTTTGTCAGCCCTTTTGCTCAGGCTGTGTATATGTTTCGAAAGCAGTTCCTTGCCTGTGCCGCTCTCCCCCAGGACCAGGACCGTAATATCGCTCGCGGCCAGGTTCCCGGCCAGTGCAACTATCTTCTGCATAACAGGGTCCGCGGTCAGTATGCCCTTCTCGGCGGTGCCCCTGCGCATAACGGAGCCTATCATCTCCTTGAGAGCATCATAGGAGAAGGGCTTCAGCAGATAGTCTGTCGCCCCTTCCTTCATGGTCTGCACCGCGTTTTCGATAGTCCCGAAACCGGTTATGATGAGGACCGGTATCTGGCCCACCTGACTGCGTATCTCCTTGAGGAGCATAAGGCCGTCCATCCTCGGCATCTTCATGTCCGTGACGACCATGGAGTAGCTCGCCTGGCGAAGCCTGTCCATGGCGGAAGACCCGCTGTCGCAAAGCACTGCGTCGTACCCGAGTCTTTGAATGGCCTCATTAAGGGCCAGCCTCATCTGCGGATCGTCGTCTACAACCAGTATGGGTTTCATAAATCCTCCTTCTCAGGGAACCCAAGGCTGAATACGCTGCCTTCCCCCTCGCGGCTTGTGACCCTGATGTAGCCATCATGCCGCTGCATTATCATCGACGCAATGGCAAGGCCGAGGCCTGTACCCTTGTCTTTTGTGCTGAAAAAAGGATTGAATATACTCTCCATGAACTTCTGCTCAATCCCCTCACCCGTATCCCCTATATCAACTACATAATGTTTATCCTTCTTTCCTGTCTCCACGGACAACCTGCCGCCATCGGGCATTGCCTGTATCGCATTTACTATGATGTTCGCAAACACCTGCTTCAGAAGTTCCGCATCCCCCTTGATGCTGCTGTCCGAAAGCGAGTGCTCGATAGAGATATTTCTTGATCTTGCCAGGGGAGCGAACAGTTTCAGTGAGTCTTCCATAACATTCCTGAGATTGACGGTCTTCATCAGCGGTTTGTTCGGCCTTGCGAAGAAAAGCATATTCTTGAGTATGCCGTTCAGACTGCCAATGCCTTCGGAGATGCCGTGGGCAAGGTCTTTCTGTCCGGGGTCCCGCAAATCTTGTTCAAGCATGCTGGCGAACAGGGCTATACTGCAAAGCGGGTTTCTGATCTCGTGGACTATCTGGGCCGACATCTCCCCCATCGCCACAAGCCTCTGGTTTCTTTCGTGCTGATGTTCGAGTTCCCGGAGCCGCGTAATATCCTTTATCAGTATTACACTCCCCCTTATCTGTCCGTCGGGATGGACAACATGTGACCGGGAGAGTATTACACTATGGGGAACCCCTCCCACCGTGAGAGTGGTATCCGAATCGCTGCCGGTTATCGAAAGATGCATATCCTCATATTTCCTTCCCATGACCGCCAGGAGATCGATCCCGAGAAGGCTTTCCGCCGACCTGTTGATCATCGTTATCCTTTCTTCGGAATCCACCACTATGATCGCCTCTTCAAGGCTGTAAAGGATCGCATTCAGATACTCCCTGTTCCTCTCTGCTTCGTCAAGGGCATCTGCAAGCTGCGTGTTCTTCCTCTCCAGCTCGGCAGTAAGATACCTAACCTTCTCCTGCAGCTTCTCATAATACAGCTCGAGACTCTTTGAGGCGGTCGAAAAATTCCGGAAGGCCTCGCTCAACTGTTCTGTGTTCATCAGTCTATCCTCTTCATTCTTTCCAGTATGTCAGCTTCCTTTGCCACAGCCTCCGCCGACTTTCCATATATGGTGTTTCCTTTCTGCGCAAATGCAGGCATGCCCTCGGGCGTTTTTTCACCCGAGAGTTTGGAGACCATGTAATATGTCCATCCGGCGTCTTCAGGGCTCAGGTCTTTCCTGTTTTCAGGTTTGAGGGAAGCGACTATGCTGTAAAATTTAAGGGCCTCGGCATTCCTGCCCATCCTGTACAATGTATCGGCAAGCTTTATATACACTTTGAGGGGAGCTCCGATGTTCTTCAGAGCCTTTTCGCAGAACTCCACCGCCTTTTTCGCGTCTTTTGACGTCTCGAGCAATTCTGCGAAAAAGACTATATCGTCGGGTTTCATCTCCCTGAGCATGAGCAGAGTTTCCATGGATTTCTGATAGTTCTTGTTCTCCCTGTATATCTTTGCCTTTACGCGCAGGATCGCATCCGTTTTCCCTTTTACATTCCTGACCTGAGACGCAGCTTTCGCCGCATCTCCCATATCGGCATAGAAGTCTGCGAGGGCAAGTGAACACTCCGCCTTTGCGGCTGCGGAGCCATTCTTTGTAAGCCAGGAGCAGAGATCGAGGAACGGCTTTCCGGAAGAACGCATGCCGGTTGCAATCTCCAGCAGCGCCTCCGACCTTGCCGGGTCGAGGAGGAAGTGCCCGAAGTATTTCCAGAGCTCCAGCATCTGCCCCGCATCGCCGTCTCTTGAATCGAGAAGGACTTTTTCGAACTCGTCGATAATCTCCTTGTCCGGGGACCGTCTGGTCGAGAGATCCTTAAGATAGGCGACCGCATCTTTGAACTTGCCCTCGGATTTGTAGATCTGCGCAAGCTTCAGAATCGCCAAATCATAGTCCTTCCCGTAGGCGTACTTGTTCCTTATCTGCATGAGTGTGGACTTGGCATCTTCCTTCCTTCCGGACTTGGTGTAAGCTTCCGACATACCGAGAAGGGCCCTTGACCGCACATCCCGCTGGGTGGACTGAAGAGCGGAATTGAAGTGTGATATTGCCTCATCGTATTTTGAATCGGTTGCCGAAAGAAGGCCGAGTCCTATCTCGGCCTTCTTTCTTATGAGCGGGTTCTTTATGAGACTGTAGTAGCTCTTGGCATCAGCATACTTCCCCATGAGCCTGAAGTTTTCCGCCATATAGAACAGGGTCTCGGGCGACGAGTTAAGATATTCTCTGTCTCTCTCCATCGCGGACAGGTAGAAACCATGGGCATCCTTCACTCTGCCCAGCTGCTGATAGACATTCGCTTTTCCATACAGAGCCCTCGCTGAATCTCCTGCCTCTTCATAATTAAGCAGGGCCTCAATAGACAGCCCCTGGTTGAGGAGACAATCGCCGATTCCGAGACGCGCAAGCTGGGCACGGTCTGATTTTGGAAAGGCCTTCAGAAATCTCCGGTAGCTCTGGGCTGCCTCGGGATAGTATCCCATCTTGAAGTGCAGTTCAGCCCTCTCGAAGAGTATCTGTGCTTTGAATCCGGCGTCTGCTGAGTTGACATACGCCAGCCTGAGATGAGCCCTTGCGTCATTCACTCTGTTAGTCTGTTCACACGCCTTTGCATATACATGGTGGTAATAGGATTTCTCTTCCGGAGCCGGCTGGTACTCCTGCAGAATCCTTATCGCCTCTTCTGCCTTCTGCTCGCTGTTGAACTTCTCCGCCTGTTTGATAACGGAGGAGATCCGGGCATTGTCCGAGGCCTGAGCAGGCGCGGGCATCAGCAACATTAGAAGCATAAGGAGCAGAGAGATCATGACAGACATATTTGCAATAAATATGCCTGAGACTAAACGATTGAAACTAAAAGATATTTATTTTAGGGATGTCAACTTATTGACTGGATGGGAAGCGCTATTTCTGATATTCTATGTTCTTCTTCTTCAGTTTTTCGATCAGGGTCGTTCTGTTCAGGCCAAGGAGTTCGGCTGCCTTGTTCTTGACGCCGTGGGTCTTTTCGAGTGCGCTTACGAGCAGCTTCTTTTCCATATTGTCTATAAGGGAATTGAGGTTGATGCCTGTCTCAGGTATGTCCAGGTCCCTGACGACATTGTCAGGAGTGGCGGGAATCTGGGTTTCCCTGACCCTCACGTCACCGATGGCCTCCTGAAATTTCTCCGGAAGGTCGGAGAGTCTGACCGTGCTCTCAGTGACGAGGATTGTAAGCCTTTCGATGAGATTCTCAAGTTCCCTCACGTTGCCAGGCCACTTGTATCTCGTGAAGCAATCCATCACTTCGGGCGGGATCTTCATGGGGTCTCTCTTCCTTTTTTTCGAGAACTTGTGGATGAAGTGATCGACCAGCAGAGGGATGTCTTCAATACGGTCCTTCAACGACGGGATATGGATAGGGATCACGTTGAGACGGTAATAAAGATCCTCTCTGAATTTGCCGTCCTTCGTAGCCTTCTCGAGGTCCCTGTTGGTCGCGGCAATAATCCTGACATCCACCTTTATCGTCTTTACGCCGCCTACCCGTTCAAACTCTCTTTCCTGCAGGACCCGCAGCAGTTTCACCTGCAGAGAGGGGTCCAGTTCTCCTATCTCATCGAGAAACAGACTGCCTTCATTGGCGAGTTCGAAACGGCCGGCCCTTGTCATAACAGCTCCGGTAAACGCGCCCTTTTCGTGGCCGAATAGCTCCGATTCAAGGAGTTCTCTAGGAATGGCGGCGCAGTTCAGGGGGACAAAGGGTCTTGATGAGCGCGAGCTGTTGAAGTGGATAGTCTTTGCGATGAGTTCCTTCCCCGTGCCGCTTCTGCCGGTAATAAGGACGGTGCTATCCGTGTCGGCAACCTTCTCGATCATCTCGTAGACCTTCTGCATATGGGGCGCGTCACCGATCAGCCCTTCGAAATTGTACTTCCGCTTCAGCTGCTTTTTCAGCAGTATATTCTCCTTCTGGAGTCTCGAAACATTGAGAGCCCTGTCGATCGTAATCAGCAGTTCGTCCAATACAAAAGGCTTGGAGACATAATCGAAAGCTCCCCTCTTCATCGCATCCACCGCGGTCTGGATAGTTCCAAAGGCGGTTACAATGATGGCGGGAGTTCCGATGTTCAGCTCGGTCACCTGATTGAGCACGTCCAGTCCTCCCATGCCGGGCATGACGAGATCTACAAGGAAGACGTCTATCTTCTCCTGCTTGAGTATCTCGAGGCCTTCACTGCCATTTGATGCCATCGAGACCATAAAACCATTTTCTTTCAGAAAGGCGCCGAGGGCGTCCCGGACCGAATCATCGTCGTCGATAATAAGGATGTGACTCATAGAAAGACTTTAACCTAATTCATCCTGTATGTCAATAGTTTGACTCTGTGCAAATTTTTCCCGGTCTGGAAATACTTGCCGGAGTCCGGCCATAACGGCCTTGAATAAGTCAGCCGAGATCCACTATTACCGCGCTCCGGACCGGGAATCCCGCTGGCACAGCAATTGCAAACACGAGTCATGAGTCGATCGGAATGAATGGCTCGAAACAGACACTTGGAGGTACACAATGAATCTTTTAATGTTGGGGATCTTTCTCACGGGCGCGGTCTTCTTTCTCTTTTCAACCTTCAGGGGCATAGGCATTGAAATGCTCCTGAATACAAACGCCCTCCTGATAATATTCGGAGGGACGATTGTGGCCCTGTTCGTAGGATTTCCTCCGGCCCGGATTCTTGATGCAATAAAAGACATCGGCTCGGCGTTCAGAGACAAGAGGGACAGGAACGACATCGTCAAGGAGATCTCGGACATCGCCAGGATTTACAGAAACTCGGACATCAGGAAGATAGAGGGCAAGATGAATAAGATGGACGATGAGTTTATGAGATTCGGGTTGAACCTCCTCATAAACCACCACTCGGGCGAAGATATCAGGAACATTATGGAGAGAGAGATGTACGTAAAAATAATGCGGTACAATCTCAGCCAGAATATCCTGAAAACGGTTGCGCGCCTTGCTCCGTCCCTGGGCCTCGCCGGCACAGTCATAAGCCTTGTGAATATGTTCCGAAGCTTCGGAAGCATCGACTCGATAGCTCCCATGATGTCGGTTGCGCTGATGTCCACATTCTACGGGGTGATAATCTCGAATGTGTTCGCCCTTCCCCTCAGTGCGAAACTGAAGGAAAAGGCCATCATCTCCGAGATGCTCATGACCATCACGATAGAGGGTATGCTCGCGGTTTATGCAATGGAACACCCGCTCAGGATCGAGGACCGTCTTTCCGGCCGGGGCCAATACGCGGGAGCGAATCAGGACATGCGGAGGGACGGGGCGCCGATGCAGGGCGAAATTGCATACCGGAGCGGAGTCTGAGGTAAGGCCCATGAACAAACCGGGGAAGACCACTGATATGTCCGGGTATAAGAGGCTCACAAAGAATTCCATAGCCGAAACAGACTCGGACAGCAATTGGCTGATCACGCTGAGCGATGTGCTGACCCTGTTGCTCGTATTCTTCATCATGTTTGCCTTCATGAACAAGAGCGCTGGCAAGGAATCTGTTCCCCAGGTTGAAAAGAAGAACGACTCGCTTGTCGAGACCGCAACCCCGGAGAACAGCGCCTCCATTGACGTAGACCGGCTTAAGAATGAAATAGACAACGCAGTGAGAGATCTCAACCTCGAGGATAAAGTCGACGTTGCGTCTTCTTCGAATGAACTGGTGATCGGCCTTAAGGAAAAGGCGACGTTCAGATCGGCAGAGGCAGATCTTATCAGCGAATCGGAACCGATACTGGACAAGATAGCATCCATTATAAAGAGCAATCCTTCATTTACGGTTGAAATAGACGGTCATACAGACAATGTGCCCATCAGCACCCCCCGCTACCCGTCCAACTGGGAACTCTCGGTGGCCCGTTCGACGAGCGTCCTGAAATACTTCATAAACAGACACGGCATCGACCCGGCGAACCTCTCCGTAAAAGGGTATGCGGATCACAAACCGCTTGTCGCAAACGATACCGCGGAACACAGGGCTCAGAATAGACGGGTAGAGATCAGGATGAAAGAAGGCAACCCGTCCGGTTGATGACAGGAGGGCTCCCGCGGTATATTGAATCGTCGCGGGG
>DATHCU010000288.1:0-2192 GCA_035319385.1 Thermodesulfovibrionales bacterium | reverse complement strand
CTGAGTGAAGGAGCTTGGTCAGCATGAGCGATGACCTTATGCCGAACCTTGCGGGGATTGAATAAAGGTTGTGCGCCCGGTCGAAGTCCACGTCCTGCATCGCGTAGAAGATGTCGAATCCAGCCACCCAGCAGAGTACCGCCACCCCGATCAGAAACGGGTCCAGACTCACGGTGTTTGTAACGGCTATCCAGGCCCCCACCGGGGCAAGCCCGAGACAAAGACCCAGGACAAAATGCGAAAGCCATGTGAACCTTTTCGTGTACGGGTAGACAACGAACGGCACCACCACCAGGGGCCACAGAGAGCGGCAAATCGGCGCCAGATTGTAGACGGCGAACAGGAATACGATCAGACTGGCAGCTGAAAACAGAATTACATTGGAGATCGAGAGGAGTCCCTTGGGCAAGGCCCTGTCAGCGGTCCGTGGGTTCCGCCGGTCTATCTCCATATCGATCAATCGGTTTGCGGCCATCGCAAAACTCCTTGCGCCCACCATAGCAATTGTGATCCAGAGGATTGTCATAAGGCTCGGCACCCTCATCTCGGCAAGAAATGCCCCGAGATACGCAAAGGGCAGCGCAAAGATGCTGTGCTGGAACTTGATCATCTCGAGATAAATCTTAATCCTACTCAATCCCGTATTCCTTCCACCGTTTATCCACGAGTTTCTTTATCTCTTCGGACATGTGTATCTCATCAGGCCATTCCCTCTGATATCCTTCTTCCGGCCATTTCTTGGTCGCGTCAACACCCATCTTCGCCCCGAATATGGGCCTCGGCGCAGAGTGATCGAGCACATCGAGAGGTCCCTGAGAAATTATGATGTCCCTTGCCGGATCAACGTTATTAAATGCCTTCCATGCGGCCACCGATGTGTTCTGAACATCCACATCCTCGTCATAGACAAATATGAATTTCGTGAACATCATCTGCCCCAGACCCCAGATAGCATTAATTATCTTGTGAGCATGCATCGGAAAGGATTTCTTTATCGAAATAAGCGCACAGTTGTGAAAGACCCCTTCGAGTGGGAGGTTCATGTCAACAACTTCAGGGAACTGCATCTTTATGAACGGCAGAAACATGCGTTCAGTGGCCTTTCCCATGTAACAGTCCTCCATCGGCGGTTTGCCGACTATTGTTGCAGGGTACACCGGATCCTTCCTCTGGGTGATACAGGTCAGATGAAATATCGGATAATTAGCAGCTATCGAATAATAGCCGGTGTGATCTCCGAAGGGTCCTTCTATTCTCTCATCGCCCGCTTCGACATAGCCTTCGAGGATAATTTCGGCATGCGCGGGCACAAGCAGATCGACCGTCTTCGCCCTGACCACCTCAACCGGCTTTCCCCTCAGGAATCCGGCGAAGAAGAGTTCCTCTATGTTATACGGAAGAGGCGCTGTCGCGGAGAATATTGTCACGGGATCACCGCCTATGGCAACCGCCACCTCCATCCTCTTCCCGAGTTTCATCCACTTCCTGAAGTTCACGGCCCCGTCATGGTGGGTGTGCCAGTGCATGCCGGTCGATTTCTCATCAAACACCTGCATCCTGTACATGCCCAGATTCTGCTTGCCGCTCTCGGGGTCCTTCGTAATAACAAGCGGCAACGTTATAAACCTTCCTCCGTCATCAGGCCAGGTCTTCAGAATAGGATAGTCAAGCAGCGAAAAATCCTTATCCCTGACAATCTCCTGGCAGGGCGCCTTTTTCACCTCTTTCGGCTTTGACGCACTCAGCTTGTAAAGATCGAAGAGGGCCTCTATCTTTTGTTTGAGCTTCATTTCGGGATCGGTCTTCAACAGTGAGGAGAACTTCTGGCCGATAGCGCCGAAATCATCAAGTCCCAGGGCCCAGGCCATCCTTTGATACGATCCGAAGAGATTGATCGCTATCGGATGCTTCGAGCCTTTGGCTTTCTCGAACAGCAGAGCCGGACCGCCTTTTTTTGATATCCGGTCCGTAACTTCAGTGACTTCCAGGACAGGATCAACCTCTGCGCCGACCCGGATCAACTCTTTCTTCCCTTCCAGAAATCCTATAAACTCCCTCAAGTCATTAAATATCATTTCATCTCTCCAACAAGTCCGGATTTAAATACATCCTTCAGGGTCTTTGCCGCCTGATAGAGCGAAAACTTAAACGGCTTGCCCTTGATAGCAGAAGATTCACTCAATACCCAGCTT
>DATHCU010000287.1:0-7490 GCA_035319385.1 Thermodesulfovibrionales bacterium | reverse complement strand
GAAAAGTACCTGTGCTTGAAAAATATGATGGCCCAGGACACAACCGAAAAAGACAGGAGTATCAAGAGGACGAACTTGACGATCAGTCCTGCCTGCAGAATAAGCTGAATTGCGGAATCTTTCATGATTTACCTCATAACTTCAATATTTTGCAATAAGTCATATTAAAGAAAATCCGACTCAAAAAGTCAATAAACGTCCTCACTTTGCTATTTATAATTATAGCAGTCCACCACATATTATCGGTATATCGGATCATTTCTGCGCGCATTCCTATCTCACCCGCTTCTCCTCTCGTAACGTTGCGGCAAGCATATGGATTTCTGTTATAATAATAACCGCGCTATTCTATGCGGTTTCTGTTTCTGCATTCGGAGTTGCGCTTTTCGGTGTCTTTTGCTTTCCGGGCGTTTGCTGCGGATGTTTGGTTTTTGTCTTCTTTAAGGAGGGGTTGCCGAGCGGTTTAAGGCGACGGTCTTGAAAATCGTTGTAGGGGTGACTCTACCGTGAGTTCGAATCTCACCCCCTCCGCCACCGATTCAATCCGTAATATATTTATCCACCTCTGTTATTACATTTTCGTCTCAAAGCAGTGTGATTTGTGTGTTGTTACGGATCTTCACCGGCGCGGAAGACCTGATCATAAACGTTCTCAGAGGCCTAAGGATTCAACACTTCCTTCATCCACTCAACACCACAGATACCTATAGGTGAGCCTTTCAAATAACTTTAACGACATTGTCACCCTCAAGGGTATCGCATAGCCATCAAATAGTCATCAGTAGAGAAAGATATTCTTTGTAGGATGCATCAAGAGGGCAAGCCCCTCACTCGCCCTCTTGTCTTTTAGTGCACGACTTACTGTCGGCAATACCCTTGCAACTTCCAACAGTAAGCAACTGCGCCTCTGTCAGTGGTCGGTTCTCAGTCACCCTTTCTCTGTCAAGGTCAATTAAAACAGACCTGAAATTCTTCACTAGCCAATACTATGTGAAAAGGCAGATTTTACATTCCTTAGCAAACATTAGGAAAGCCTCAGCGTCCTGCACTACTACACCGTCAATGAAGTCCTCTTTTTTTAGCTGCATCATGTCGACGGTCATCTGGCATGCAAAAAATTTCACCCCTTCATAATGCGCTATCACCAATAAATCCTGGAGTTCAGGCACATTCGCCTTGTCGATTTTGCTTTTCATCATCCAGGTAGCGATTGAGGACATACCCGGTATGCATCCCATCGGCCCTGACGGTTGAAACTTGGCCTTCTCCACCCATCCTTTGCGAATGACATTGATACCCATGAAAGTATAGAAAATTGAGACATCCATACCTAGACGTAGTGCGTTTATCCCCAAAATAAGCCCCGGATACGCGCCATCGATCGTATCTCTCGATGTAATAAACGTTGCACCTTCACGTGGTTCTGTAGACTTGGCCATCTTTAGTCTCCTTTTTATTTGTGAACTGTGAATATCTCTTCACGTTCTGGCTTAGTACCAACTTTGCACACAATCTTCCATTCTGAGAGTCTATTGCTCGACTGAAAGGGAGAAAAACGGTGGAGCACGAGTGCCCAGAACAGGAGCCGGCAATGAAAGTATAAGCAGATTGTTCAGCGTGGGAAATAAGCGGATAGAATCTGGTGCGACACTCCATCGGAAAGATATTTGGCCTCCAAAACAGAAGGCTGCTAGGAATGTTAAACTAATCCACATAGGCTATGAACGCTGTTGTGATAATTAGAAGATATGATCTGAAAAGAATAGACAAAAATACCAATCAGAAAGATTCTAGACAAAAGTCTAATCCCCAATATATACCTGAAACCTTTCGCAGTTGCATATTTCATTGACTATCGGACCGCGGCCCTTCATCACGTCAATAAGGTCGTCAACTTTTACAACAACTGGTTTCTCCCCAATAGCTGCGTTCCGCGGATCGGCTTCTACCGTAGGATCTCTAAATCAATGCTGCCTGTATTTGGTCCTGTGGGAAGGTATCAAGATTTATTATTACAAATGGGTATCTTTCATTGTCGGATTTTTCAACAATAATTCTTTGCGTGGGATACCATTCGGCAGTCTTTGAAGAATCATCCGGATTGATAGACCAGGTTGATCCATCAAAGAGTTCGACCTCAAGACCATTTTTGCGGACGTCTACGACGGTGTTTTCCATAGGTTCAAATATAATACCATACGCTTTTGTCCAAAACAACGTAAGCAATTCTTCCGGATCTTCCTTGTAGGCTTCATCATCCTGTCATCAAATCACGACATGTGGAGTGCTCAGGGTAAAACGGATAAGTTGAAATATAGGGTGGGACCATACCTCATCCCCACCATATAGTAGAATATAGAAGGTGCCGGGATAAGGAGGTACTCCTCAAAAGGACTTGATCTCTGAACCATATCTCGGGGCCAAAAAATGCGGAAGGGAGGATTTTCTCTGAGTGGATATTGCAACAGCAGTGTATCATGAGTGTGGCCATGTCGTAATGTCATACTACTACGGGTTCTCTTGCGATAGTATTCAAATTTCGTTGAGCGAGCGTGACAGCAAGACTGTCATAAAGTACGGGGAGGTGCAGAGCCTCGTGGAAGCTATATTGCGTTACAATGAAGAACCAGCCGTGTACGCCGAGACATCCCGGCATCATTCGCAGGAAAACATTTTCAGCACCCTGGTAAAGCTAGGAGTGATATTAGCTTCTGGTGGAATTGCCGAGAGGGTCTACTTGAATAAGCTTAATCCCGAGGCTGAAAACGATGAAGTGCTGCCTTCCGGTTCAGATCTCGCACGGCTTCAGAGCATTCACTCTATCTTTCAAGCCTTGCGCCCGGGGTTTCCGTCTGACTATCTCGACAAACTGTTTCAGGTCTGGCATGTAACCATTCGAGATCAGATCTGGCCAGCTATTGACGGACTTGCCCGGGCGGTTTTGGAGACCGCTGACCTCTCCATGGGACAGGCGGAGATCGAGCATTGTCTCGAAAACTACAAGATGATACTCTTTCAGGACACTCTGTTGAATCGGGCTTGGAGGTAGTGTCAACCGCAGCTGCATGTCTTGAAACCAGCAGGGATATCTTTCAGGCACAAAAGATGACTTGACCTAAGCTCCGCGACGCGGCGTTCCAAGATTATGTGCAGATATTTACACACTTACTGCTGTGCCGCTTCTGCTAAGCCTGCACGTCAGCACTCCGATCCAAAAAACATGATCCCCCTTTCAAAGGGGGATCGACTGTACGAATCCGGGTGCAAAAAAAGAGCAGATCAAACCATGGCATCAACTAGCATCTCGAACCCAGCCGCGTTTTATTCAGGATATGCCATGGCACAGGCTGTCAAAGTCGGCTCGGACCTCAAGCCCTAGAGCCCCATGGCCTCGGCGATCCTCTTTCTCTGCTTCTCTATGACCTTTTGACCGTGCTCCAGATTTCTGAGGACCTCTCTCTTCGCATCGTCAGAGAGTTCCTTACCGCGATCGATCACATCGCTCACCTTGTCTTTCACATCGGCCGCGAAATCATTGATGCTGTCAACCGCATCCTCCACCAGATGGACCGTCTCCTTCTTTATGCGCCTCGCGGTTTTCGCTATATCCTTTCTCGTGTCCCTTCCGGACTGGGGCGCATATAAGAGCGCAAAGCCCGCACCAACGGCTCCGCCTATTAAGAAGGCCAACGCTATCTTCTTATAATCTTCGTCCATTACTATCTCCTTTCGATATTAATAGATAAACTTTAGCAGGGATGGGAATAAGAGTCAACAGGCCGTGATTGGCGGGCTCTGCCGGACCCAAGTGCGAGGCGGGCGGCTACTCGGGCACTTCACTCCAGAGGATGCTTCTGTTTCTGCCAGTTCGTTTTGCGTGATAAAGAGCCTTATCAGCACGTTCGATCAGTTCCTCCTTCGACTTGATGCCGTCCGGATACGTGGATATGCCTATGCTGAGGGTTACATTGAATGTGCGGTCTTCTGCATGGAAACCGGTCTCGGAGACAGCGTTTCTGAGGCGCTCGGCCATATTCAGTGCGCCTTTCGCATCCGTATTGAGAAGGACCACAGCGAATTCTTCGCCGCCATATCGTGCGGGGATATCGATGGTCCTGATGATCTTGCTTATCTTGCCCGCAACACCTCTCAAGACCGCATCGCCGACGGGATGACCATACGCATCGTTGACTTTCTTGAAATAGTCTATATCCAGCAGGAGGAGAGACAAAGGTTCGGTAAATCTCCCCAATCTCTGGAATTCCAGCAACAATCTTTCCTGAAAATGCCTGTGATTGAACAGCCCCGTAAGGCCGTCTGTCACGGCGAGCCTCTCTATCTCGGCATGAAACCTAGCATTGGCCATGGAGATCGATGCCTGGTTGACCAGCACTTCAAGAAGCTCTTTCTGTTGGGGACTGAATGCATGCAGATCTTCCGAAAGCAGGACGAGAATTCCCAGAATCTCTCTTTCGTATAATAACGGCACCACGATAACGGAGCACACGTCGGCCGTCTTGAAAGGCATCACCGGCAGCCGATAGTCTCTTACGTCGGACAGGTTCATAGCCTCGAGGTTTTTCACAGCCATATCCAGCACGGTCTTCTTTAGGCTGAATACCCTTTTCTCGGGCGGCTGGAGCCCCTTCTGGCAGAGCAGTTCGAACTCCCTGCCCTTCGCGGCAAAGAATGCCGTCCTGGATGGAGCGATTCTGCCGGCGGCGTCTATCAAATTTCGTCCGATGATATCTATTTTGAGCGATGAGAGAAGCTTAGAACTTTCCTCGTTTAGTATCTTCAGTGTTGCATAGGAGCGCTGCATCTGAGGGTAGAATCGTTCCCTCCTGAGCACCCTCATAATCTGATTTGAAAACAACTCAAGCGTGTCCCGGTCCGCGCTTGAGAAGGCATGAAACCGCGCGCTGTCGGCGGCCACAACTCCGAGCGGAAACTGGCCGTCCATCACCGGCACCGCGACGAGTGATGAGATGCTGTCCTTCTTCAGGTAGCCGGGTTCGATCTTATTTTCACTGATATCGGACGAGACAATCGCCCTTTTCTCCTTATAGCAAAGCAAGATTATGCCATTGTCCGAGGGGATGATGCCTTGGATACCGTCCGTGGAACACCTCAATCTCAAATCCCCGCCGGAACCGACAAAGAGGTTGAGTGAATCCGCAAAGATCGCGCTTCTTGCCATATTCAGCAGTTCACAGATTTCCTCGTCCGGTCTAAATGTCGCTTCCAGATAGTCGGATATCACTCTTTCGTTATAAATGGGTTTTGTCTCGGCAATCGAAGTCTTCAAGTCATCGGTCTCTTTTCTGTCGGACGCATGATCTTCAGTCTTTTTTGCTGCTCTGCCCCGCAGCATGAGAGAGACCCCGACTGTGACAGCCAGAGAAGAAAGAAAAATGATTTCTTCAACCAGTCCCTGCCCGCTGAGCAAATTCTTCAGCTCGAGGAACGGCACGAGCACCAGGAGGGAGAGCATACTGTTTCTGCCGTAGAATGCAGTGAGGCCGAGAAACAACGGGAAATATCCTGTCTTAAGCCAGGGATTGCCTGATGTTTGCACTGTGCCTGCCAACATGAGGGCAAGCGAGAAAAGGAACTCTGTGGAATACCCCTGAGCCTTGTCTTTGAAATGAAAAAAGGCGCAGACAGCGATTGTGGAAATTCCGAAAACGAACCACGAGGCTTTGTGTATCAGCGGGAATTCAAAGAGCAGCCCAAGATAGGTGAGGAAAAGGAGAAGAAACGGGAGTAAGGCCTCTACCCGGAAGCCCTTCCCTTCTTTATCTCCTCTTCTTTGTAAAACTTTCTGTACATTATTTCCCACTCAGGGCTTCCTTCAACAATCTTTCTGGAATAGGACTGGAGTTTCTTTTTCACGACAGTGTCTATCTCTTCACCGATCTTCACCTCTGCAATGATGGTCCGCTTGATCTCAGCCCGTATCTTCGACTCATCTCCTGCGGGCTCGATAAGCTTGCGAATGGTGAGTCCCTTCAAAAGCACGTGGGACAGATGAGAGATCTTGTCGTCGGAGAGCATCATAGGACAAGATTTCTTTCCTTCACAAGTTTCTGCTTGGTGAGTTCGAAGAGCCTTCTGTAATCCATCCTCCCCTTCTCAATTTCTGTCGCATGGCCTTTCAGAAGCTCCCTCACTTCTTCATGCAGTCTGTCCTCAACAGTCAGCTCTTCAAGGATAATTTCCGCTGATTCAGCAAGGAGCCTTTCCATCGGAACGGTGGGCTTTATAAGACTTTTGGAAGTGATATTCTCAATAATCTTTTTCGAGAGCATAGGGACCCAGGTCTTGGGGACCCGCATCCTACTTTTCCGCAAAGGCAAGCAAAGCGATATTCCTTGCCCGGTTTATGGATTCGGTAAGTTCTCTCTGGTGTTTTGCGCACGTACCGGTCATTCTCCTCGGCAGAATCTTTCCGCGTTCAGTAATGTAGTTCTTAAGCAGCTTGATATTCTTGTAATCTATATATTCAACCTTTTCTGAACAGAACCTGCAGAACTTCCTCCTCTGAAATTTCTTCTGCTGCATGGGTGCGCCTTTTTCAAATGGTTTTCTCATATTTTAGTATACCGTCCTTTAAAATGGTTCTAAGTCCGTAGTCTCTTCAGGGGCCACAAAATCGTGTTCCCCCTCTCCGTATGAAGACGAGGAGTCGGGTCCGGATCCTTTCTTGGAGAGGAACCTGACCGACTGCACGATGACTTCAAATTTGCTTTTCTGCTGACCGTTGCTTTCCCATCTTCTTTCCTGGAGTCTGCCCTCAACCAGCACAGAACTCCCCTTATTGAGGAACTTACTGCAAGTCTCCGCCTGTTTGCCGAAGACTACATTGTCGATAAACATCGTGTCCTGCTTCATCTCATCACCCTGTTTGTACCGGTGATTAACAGCAAGCCTGAGAGTGGTCACAGGCGTTCCCTGAGGCGTATATCTCAGTTCGGGATCCTTCGTCAGATTTCCGATGAGGATGACCTTGTTGTACACTTAGGCTTCGACCTTCGGCTCTGCCGGAGCTTCAGCAGCAGGCTCGATCTTCTCGAGATCCTTAATCTGTTTCTTCTCCAGTTTAACTACCATGTATTTCAGAACAGAATCCGAGACCTTGTAAAATTCTTCGAGTTTCTTGACTGTTGCAGCGGGCGTCTTGTAGTAAAGAAGAACATAGAGGCCCTTCTTCTGTTTTTTGATCTCAAAAGCCAGTTTTTTTCTGCCCCAGACGTCCACCTTCAGTACCTCTCCGCCCTGGCTTGTCACAAGATCCTTGATCTTTGTCACTGCAGCCTCTGCCTCTTCGTCAGAGATCCCCGCATTTAGAATGATCATGTTCTCGTATATATTCATTCAATATTCTCCTTATAAGATATTTTCATCCATCATTAAAGAAATCTAATTTTTATACCATAAAAAACAACACAAAATCAACTTCTACCAGGAATTGTACCCTTTCCCGAGCG
>DATHCU010000286.1:0-2299 GCA_035319385.1 Thermodesulfovibrionales bacterium | reverse complement strand
CTCAGTTCCGGCATCTTTTTCTACAACCCCTTCCGCTTCCTTAAGCATAATCCTTTCTTCCGATGTAAGAAGGTCGTCCACATTCAGAATAATAACAACCTTGTCGCCCCGTTTACCGAGTCCGGCAAGGTATCTTCTTTTCAGACCTTTGAATATGGCAGGCGGATTCAAGACTTCGTTCTTCTTAAAAGTTGCTATTTCCTTCACCTGGTCTACAAGAACCCCCAGCTTTTCGTTGTCGTATCTTATTACGATAATAAGTTCCTTGCCCGACGACTGAAGGATGCCGAACCTCTTCCTGAGATCCAGAAGAGGTATTATCTGGCCTCTGACCGTTATCACACCCGAAAGAAAATCCGGCAGATCAGGTATCGCATGGATCTGCTGCGTGCCGAGGATCTCAACAACCCGGCCAATCTCTATACCGAAATTCTCCTGACCAATCTGAAACACGGCATACTTCTGAGAGTCCTTCTGGTTCTCCAGTACCATATCAGTTTCTTCACCTTAAGATTGCAGATTTCTCACTAACATTCAGTCGCGACACCCCACGTTGACAGATCGACGCCGGTCTTCTCACCGGTCTCAAGTGGTCCGGTCAGTCTTGCCGGAGGATTCAGAAACCGATGCACCACGTGCAGATAAAGTAACTTCCTCCGGTATCTTCAACCTCTCCATCTGCCTGTCTATCGTATCGGAGGTCTTCACCAAGGTCTTCAGTGACTCGTCAATGTCAGAGATAAAGTCCATATTGTTTCTAGGGATGTCCTTAATCTTTTCGATCGATATGAAAATCTGATTAGAGCCCGCCCTTTGTTCATTGATAGCCTTGGCAATCTGATGGCTCTTCTCCGAGATCTGGTCCATCGATTCCGAGATGAACCGCGTACTCATCTGCTGCTCTTCTGTAGCAAGTTTGACGCGATTGGCAACGTCTCTCACCTTTTCAGTGGCCTTGGTTATCAGATTGGCCCCCTTGCTCTGTTCAGATGTCGCTTTGGCGACCTGGGAAACCATATTCTTCACCTTTTCCATAGCTTCGGTAACAAGCCTTGCCGCCTTGGCCTGTTCGGTTGTAGAGCGTTCTATAGAAAAGGACATCTCAGCGGACTGTTTCGAACTCTCGACTATCTTGCTCAGGGCATCTCCCGCGTCACGGGCTACATTGAAACCTTCTTCAACAGACCTTAGGCCCTCGTTCATTGAATTAATGGCGTCTTTGACCTCTTTTTGCACGGCCTGGATGAGAGAAGCTATCTCCTGTGTCGAGAAGGAAGTCCTTTCCGCAAGGTCCTTGATTTCATCAGCAACGACCGAAAACCCCTTGCCGTGTTCACCGGCCTGCGCGGCAAGTATGGCGGCATTAAGGGCCAGCAGAGTTGTCTGGTCGGTTATGTCGTCAATGACGTTCAGAATCTTGCCTATTTCATCCGACCTGCCTCCCAGTTTCATGATCACATTTGCCGTTCTCTCGACCGATGACTTGATATTCTTCATACCGTCTATCGTTTTTTCGACAGCAGCCAGGCCGAGCGTAGAAGCGTCATTCTTCACCTTCTCCGAGAGCATGGCGGAATCTTTGGCGCTCATTTCGACTTCTTTGACAGAAGATGAAATCTCTTCGATGGCAGCGAGGGTCTCTTCGGAGGCAGCCGTAAGTTCTTCGGCCTTCTGGGCGACCTCCTTGATCGTAACAGACAGCTCTTCAATAGATATGGACGTGGAATCAACCGCCGTCGAAAGATCCTGGGCGTTGTTTGCGACATGAGCTATGCTGGATACCATCTCCTCCATTGATGTGACTGTGTTCTCAGCGGAGACAGCCAGTCCCCCGGTATTGACCGAAATCTCGGCCGTCGCTGAATTCATCTCTTCAATGGAGCTTGCTATGTTCGCGATCGCCTCCGATTCAAGTCTTGTCGTCTCGGCTATTTTAGTAAACTTGCCGCCCACTTTTTCACTTATCTCAACGGTCTGCCGCGAACTGTTTCTGATGCCGAACAGCATATTGCCGAGAGAAGTTGCCGATCTTTTCAATGAACCGGTCAATCTGCCTATCTCATCGTCTGTTTCGACAAGCCCTTTGAATGAGAAATCCCCTTCAGCCAGGGATTCCACCGCCCTTTCGATAGACTGCACAGGGACAAGGACCAGTCTTCTCAGGAAGACCCAGAAAGAAAATGACGATGCCGCAACAAAGAGAAAAGCGATCAATATCCAGACGAAGAAATTCATGCTCCGATAGAGTGAAAAAATGAAAGACCACAGGATAATGCCGACAATGATGAGGGCTGCAATC
>DATHCU010000285.1:0-8317 GCA_035319385.1 Thermodesulfovibrionales bacterium | reverse complement strand
GAATGGCTCGGGGAGCGCATATGTCTTCCTCTCGATCGAGACCCTGCGTTCGTTCATCGCCTCGAGCAACGCTGACTGGGTCTTCGGGTTGGTTCTGTTGATCTCATCCGCAAGCACGATGTTGGTGAATAGCGGTCCCTGCATGAAGTCGAAGCGCCTGGTTTCAGGATTAAAGATATTCACGCCG
The DNA here is from genome assembly GCA_035319385.1 of Thermodesulfovibrionales bacterium. Lineage (GTDB taxonomy): Bacteria > Nitrospirota > Thermodesulfovibrionia > Thermodesulfovibrionales > SM23-35 > DYFC01. Next base: position 8,130 of record DATHCU010000285.1, on the reverse strand, counting down.
ATGATATCCATGGGCAGCAGATCACTGGTAAACTGAATCCGTTGAAAAGAGCAATTGATCGCTTTTGCGATGGTAAAGGCCAGAGTCGTCTTTCCAACGCCGGGCACATCCTCTATCAGCAGATGTCCCCTCCCCAGCAAAGTCACAAGAGCCATCTTGACAGCCGAACTCTTGCCCCTGATGATCGATTCCACACGCCGCTGGAGCGCATTCAGGGCCTCATTTGCCATACTATTACTTTAAAGCATCCTGATTGTTATCACAAGTTTCAGAGCGTATCTCTTGACAGCACGGCTGCCGCGAATTATGATTAATAGTCGCTTATAAAGAGGATATATGATTAAGAAACTTACGAAAGCAAAAAAGCCGTGGGGGGGCAGATTCACGGAGAAGACCTCGAAGTCCGCTGAATCTTTTACAGAGTCTATTTCCTTCGATTATCGTCTGTGGAGATACGACATAGAGGGCAGCATTGCGCATGCCGGGATGCTTGGCAGACAGGGAATAATTCCGAAAAAGGATTCTGCAAAGATAATAAAGGGGCTTGAAGAAATCGCCCGCGAGATAGAGACCGGAAAGTTCTCCTTCAAGGAAGACCTCGAAGATGTGCATATGAACATAGAGGCCGCGCTCACGGAGAAGATCGGAGATGCGGGAGGAAGGCTGCATACCGCACGTTCGCGAAACGACCAGGTGGCGCTCGACCTCAGGCTCTACCTTAGGGCTGAAATCAAAGAGATACTGAGCCTTCTGAAGGCCTTTCAGACCACTCTGCTGACCGTTGCCGAGAGGCATCTGCAAGTCCTGATGCCCGGGTATACGCATATGCAGAGGGCTCAGCCTGTCCTTCTTTCACATCATCTGCTCGCATATGTTGAGATGCTGCTCAGAGATGCTGACCGTTTCTCCGATAACATGAAGAGGCTCAACCGTCTCCCGCTGGGTGCATGCGCCCTGGCAGGAACAACATTTCCGATAGACAGAGATTTAGTTGCAAAGGAACTCGGCTTTGATGGAATCGTGGGGAACAGCATCGATGCGGTCTCGGACCGGGACTTTGCGATCGAATTCTTGTCCGCTTCGTCGATACTCATCATGCACCTCTCGCGGCTGGCAGAAGAGCTTGTCCTATGGACAACGGAGGAGTTCAGATTTATCGAACTCCCCGATGCCTTCACGACCGGATCGAGCATCATGCCCCAGAAGAAGAACCCCGATGTCGCAGAACTTGTCAGGGGTAAGACCGGCCGCGTCTACGGAAATCTCTTTTCTCTCCTGACTATAATGAAGGGGCTCCCCCTATCCTACAACAGGGACCTCCAGGAGGACAAACTTCCTGTGTTTGATACGGTTGACACTATCAAGGCATGCCTCTCTGTTCTTAACGACATGTTTCCAGGCATAACCGTCAATACAAAGAGGATATCTGATACTGCGGGCGATGCCTACTCTACCGCAACCGATATCGCCGAGTATCTGGTAAAGAAAGGCATGCCATTTCGAAAGGCACACGAAGCCACAGGCAAGATAGTCCTTTATTGCATCCGGAAAGGAAAGAAGTTTGACGAGCTTTCGATAAAGGAATTGCGTGACTTCTCCGATGTCATATCCCGGGATATCTATTCATGTCTGAGTCCTGAGGAATCGGTGAAAAACAAGTTGTCCGCCGGAAGCACGTCTGCAAAAGAAGTCAGAAAGCAGATAAAGAAGCTTAGTAAGATAGTCCGCCATGAGTAACGGAAAACTGGATCGCACATAGTCGTCCATCCCGTTGCATTATTTGTTTTCGACTGTCCGGGTTCTCGTGATATAATGAGTCTGGATAAAATTTGTGGTGGCCATTAATAATACTCTCATGAGAAATACATTTAGAGGCAGAGGTTCTGTTTGCTGCTGCGTTTTGCTCGTCACTTTCCTGTTGCTGACAGCGTGCGGCAAGAAAGGCGATCCCACCCTCAAGTCGTATGAGAAACCCGAAGCACCCTCTCAGCTGGCAGCCCTGTTCATACCGACCGAAGTCGTCCTGACATGGCAATTTCCTAAGGCCAAGGAGGAGTCGATAAAAGACTTTTATCTGATGAGGGCTTCATTGCGGCCTTCCCCTGCCGGAACCCCTCTCTGGAGCGATTTCGAAAAACTTGCTCTGCTCAAGAACAGTGACCGTTCATTCTCGGATAAGGATGTCCAACTGGGCGGCAGTTACAAATACAAGGTTGTTTCCCAGAATCTGAGGGGAATAACGGGCAAGGATTCCAACACCGTCGAGGTGAAACAGATACGGCTTCTCGATCCGCCTGGTGACCTTTCTTTCAGAGTACAGGATAATTCAGTAATGCTGACATGGAAGGGGCCTGGCGAACCGGTCGCGTACAATGTATATAAGACCTTCATTAAAGGAACGTACGCAGCATCCCTTAATAAGAAGCCTCTGAAGGAGAATTCATTTACGGATGCCTTTGATCCGGGCAAAACTGCGTACTACACAGTGAGGAGCGTATCGGTAGAAGAAGTCGTTTATGAAAGCGCAGCGTCAAAGGAACTCCGGGTCAGCCCTTCGGAATTGATACCTTCAAGCCCTCTCGCCCTGCAGGCTGTTGCGACAGCGGACTCGGTAGTCCTTGTCTGGGGCGAACCCAGCGAGAAATGGATAACGGGTTACAGGGTCTACAGGGAGATCAGCAGGAAGGAGGGGTTCGTGCTGCTGGGAGAGACCCCTGTACCTTCTTTCACCGACAAAGACAGGCCTCTGACTAAAAGAAATTACCGGGTTACTGCTGTGGGTCCCGTAGAGGAAGGGCCGCCTGCAGAAGTCAGAAATGTTATTTACATCAAGCCGAGATAGCCGAGATAATTGGCGAACTCGCTTTCAAAGTTGTCGCTGAGTATCTGTCCGCCGATTGCAGCACGTATTTCATCAAAACTCCAGAACTTTATCTCATCAATCTCATCAGGGTTGAAGAAGACATCGCCTTCATAAACGCAGCGGTAGGTTGAAACAAGCTCCGTCTCGTAAAGGTTGGAGTGGACATATTCGTACAGATACTCGGGATCCCGGCCGGTGATGCCCAGTTCCTCATGCATTTCCCTCTTGGATGAATAAACGAGGTCCTCTCCGGAACCGACATGCCCGCCCACGGAAGTATCCCACCTTCCAGGCGCGACATCCTTGTTCTGCGACCGCTTCTGGAGAAGCAAGCGCCCCTCCTTGTTGAAAACGAGGACATGCACAACCCTGTGCATAAGAGCGGGATTGCCGTGGACCTCGGACCTTGGCGCACAGCCGACCACTTCACCATTGAGATTGACAATGTCGAGATACTCTTCAGGTTCCATAAGTTTCTTTAAGTGAATTTACGAGATGCTTTGAAGTGTTGTTTTTTGTAAGGCTCAGGCAAGATAACTAAGATAATGCGGGCCCCCTTCTCAGGAGCCCGCATTTTAGAGGTTAAATTTTATTAACGTTCTCCGCTTTAGGGCCTTTCGGTCCGTCAACAACTTCAAAACTGACGGCCTGACCTTCGGCCAGAGTTTTAAATCCATTTCCCTGAATTGCAGAATAGTGCACAAAAACGTCCCCGCCATCCTCCTTGGTGATGAATCCAAATCCTTTGGATTCGTTGAACCATTTCACGGTCCCCTTTACCATACTACTACACCTCCTCGAAAATTAAAAAATGATAGAAGATTTACGGAGTGATGCTATAGAAGCTGCAAAGGCCAAAGTCCTTGAAGCAACATACAACAAAACGTCCGAAACTTCGGAAATAGTATTGCACAGAGCCACAAAAAAGGTCAAGTATTTGTATGCTTTTCCCAGGTAAAAAGTATGTTGACACAGGAAACGGGTTGGATTACTCTAATACAGTCATATCGGATGAGAGCGTGCGGATCTAGAAATGAAAGATAACATTGTTAAGGCCTTTGAAGAGAGCATCCGGGTCAAGGAGAAATTCATCGAGGAGAAGAATGTCACCAGGATCTTCGATGCCTCAAAGGCGATTGCAAATGCCTTTAACGAAGGCAAGAAGCTCATCCTCTTCGGCAACGGCGGCAGTTCAACCGATGCCTCTCACATAACGGCCGAGTTCATCAACAGGTTCAGGAGGGAACGCCCCGGCCTCCCTGCCATTGCGCTCAACACTGACATGGCGGTGATAACTTCCATAGCCAATGATTATGATTTTTCCGAAGTCTTTGCGAAACAGCTCAAAGCTCTTGCTGAAGAGGGAGACATCGTGATTGCCCTGAGCACCAGCGGCAGTTCTCCCAATGTCCTGAAGGCAATGGAAGTGGCCCGGAGGAAGAAGCTGACGACGATCGCGCTCACCGGCTCCAAGGGAGAGAAGTTTGCGTCGAAGGCGACCTTCGCCTTCGTTGTGCCTTCGGACAATACCGCCCGCATTCAGGAAACCCATATTACGATCGGACATGTTATCTGCCAGATAGTCGAAGAGATCCTGTTTGAGATACCCCGCAAGAAATAATCTTCTTCTCGGAAATATTCATGATTACTGCGGACATAGAAATACCCCTTCATCCCCCTTTGCCAAAGGGCTGGATTTAGTGGAAGATGATCATACTCGGTCTTGATCCAGGTCTGGCAACAACGGGTTTTGGCGTAATCAGGGTCGACAAGAAAACTCCATCCCTTCTGAAATGCGGGACGATCAGGACGCTGCCCGGCACGCACCCCGCCAGCAGGCTTTTTCAGATCTACACAGACCTGCTCCAACTCATCAGGACCACGGAGCCTGATATGATCGCCATAGAGAAGGCCTTTTCGATGGCTAGATACCCGAAGGCGGGTATAATATTGGGCGGCGTTTTAGGTATTATATATCTGGCCGTGTTTCAGAACGGAATATCTATGTCAGAAATTTCCCCAAGAGAGATCAAGAACTCATTGGCCGGCTACGGAGGGGCTGACAAAAATCAGGTCCGCTCTGCCGTGAAGAGCCTCCTCAAGACATCAGAGATAAGATCTTTCCACTCCGCCGATGCTTTGGCAGTGGCCCTTGCCGCTTACTACAGGAGGAGGCCCGGGACAGGCAGATGATATCTTACCTGAAGGGAAAGCTGCGGATCGACCGGGCACGGGATGACAGGATCACCCTCATAGTAAACAACATAGGGTACGATATCCTGATCCCTTCGTATGTGATGAACAGCATAAAGAGTGGTCATTCCGACGGCGATGAGTTGGAGCTTTTTGTATCTTTCAACCAGACGGAAAGACAGCCCAAGCCTGTTCTTGTCGGATTCCAATATCCCCTGGACAAGGAGTTTTTTGAGCTGTTCATCTCCGTTGAGGATATCGGCCCTTCTGCTGCCGTCAAGGCGATGGTTAAGCCTGTGAGGGAAATAGCCGGGCATATCGAGGAAAAAGACACGAGGGCGTTGAGACAGTTGAAAGGCATCGGAGAGCGAAAGGCGGAAAAGATCATCGCCACACTGAAAGGCAAGGTTGCAAAATACGCCTTGATGCAAGAAATCACGGTCGAACCCGTGGCAGCCGAGGATTTCAGAAAGGATGTCATGGACGTGCTGGTCAATCAGCTCGGCCATAAACAGATAGAGGCCAGGAACATGATAGAAGAGGCAATCAAGCGAAACCCGAAGATAAGTTCGTCCGAAGAACTGTTCGAAGAGGTCTACAGGGGACAGAAGCAGTGATACACGAAGAAGCGGACAACATTCCGGACATACTGAAAGACGCTTCAGCTCAGGACGAAGAGGTCATTCTCAGTCTCAGGCCCCGGAGTCTCTCTGAATACATCGGGCAGAGCAAAGTAACTGAGACGCTCAAGATAGCCATTGAGGCAGCCCTTCAGAGAAAGGAATCCCTGGACCATATCCTCTTCAACGGCCCGCCCGGCCTGGGCAAGACGACTCTGGCACATATCATTGCCAACGAAATGGGCACGAGGATCATCACATCCTCCGGTCCCGCCCTCGAAAAAGGAGGGGACCTGATGGGCATTCTCACGCACCTGGAAAAAGGCGATATCCTCTTTATCGATGAGATTCACAGGATACCCAAGATCGTTGAGGAATTTTTGTATCCCGCCATGGAGGACTTTGCGGTGGATTTCATTTTCGACAAAGGGGCGCACGCAAGAACTCACCGCTACAGGCTCGAACCTTTCACCATGATCGGCGCAACCACAAGGTCGGGTCTCCTTTCATCTCCCCTGCGGGAACGTTTCGGGATCACGAGGGACCTGGATTTTTACGGTGAAGACGACCTTGTCCATATCGTCAGGCGCTCTTCTTCTCTGCTGGAGGTTCCCATAGATGAGGACGGGGCCTATGAGATAGCACGCAGGGCTCGCGGCACTCCGCGCACCGCAAACAGATTATTGAAGAGGGTCCGCGATTTCGCCCAGGTCAGGGCACAGGGGAAGATCACCCGCAAAGTCGCGATGGAGGCCCTGTCTCTTGAGGGAGTAGATGAACAGGGACTCGGTGAGACCGATAGAAAATTGATGAAGACGATAATAATCAACTATAAGGGCGGCCCAGTTGGTATCGAAGCCCTGGCATCCACACTTCAGATAGAGACAGACGTTCTTCTGGATGTGGTTGAACCGTATCTGCTCAAGACGGGGTTCATCATCAGGACATCTCAGGGCAGAAAGGCAACTGAAAAAGCGTACACTCACCTTGATATCACTCGCGGCGCCGGCCCGGACTTATTCAGCGGTCGAGAGAGCCACAGAGACAAGAGACAATAGGTCCACAGGGTCTTCCTCCCCGGCAAGGCTATTTGACTAAAGTCACACAAGTTGATAAGCTTCTAAAGTACAAAAATTACCTCAATATGGAGGTTGGCATGAAAAAGACAGCATTTTTTCTGCTTTTACTGTTCTCTCTCCTTGTATCTTATGAAGCTCTTGCAAATCCCGACGCCGAATATGAAAAAGCGGTTCATTATTACAATCAGGGCAAATTTAAGGAAGCTGCAAAACTGCTGAAAGAGTATGTAAGACACAAACCCGATGCTGTCGCTTATTATCGCGCGGGATATTCCCTATACAAGATCAAGAAGTTTGATGAGGCGGATGAATACTTCAGACAGGCATATCTGCTTGACCCGAACTTTACCCCGCAGATCGCTGGTCCGGTGACAGGCAGCCACGTTCCGGCTCACCCTCTGAAGGCCAGAAAATCCAAGTCTGCACTCTCTCATGCGGAACCGCCGGGAACGACGCCTGAGACCCCTTCGGAACTGAAACAGGAGGGAAGTCCGGCAGAGCCGGATCATAAACAGCAACCCGCTGAGGTTAGACCTGTTCCCCCCGTCGGGGAACATCCGGGAAGTGTTACGCCCCGTCGTGATCAGCCGCTTTCAGAGCCTCCGAAGGCAGATCCACCCAAGAGGAGTCCGATGAATCAGCTGCCGCCTTTCCCCCAGTCTCGCAATATGCCGCCTGCAATAGCACCCGGGATGTTGGCGGGACTGCTGGCAGGATTTGCAACCGTCATCCTCATAGTAGAGATCGCTGTTTATGTCTATTTCTGTCTGTGCATGTTTCTCATAGCCAAGAAACTTGACGTGCCTAATCCCTGGCTGGCATGGATACCCATCGTCCAGGTTTGGACGGTTGTCAGTTGCGCGGGTAAGCCCTGGTGGTGGATACTGCTTCTGATCGTGCCGTTCGTAAATATAATCGTCGCCATCGCAATCTGGATGGCCATCTCAGAGAATCTCGGCAGGAACAAGTGGCTTGGCCTGCTGATGATGCTGCCTATCGTAAACTTTGTGTACATGGGCGTTCTCGCGTTCTCAAAGGAAGAGAAGACTGTCTCCTTACCGGGAGATGCTACGCCGGCATAAACAGTCTGCCGCGACTGACCCACATCATACATAGATTGTTAGCAAGTGCGGTGTCAGAGTTCGTTGTCGCACCCTGTGACAGTTATTAACACAGCAATCAAATGTATGAGAGTCCCGGGGTTGTCATTCCCCGACTTGATCGGGGAATCCAGTCTTTCCAATAGGTTCTGGATTGTCCGGTCGAGCCGGACAACGACGCTTATTGGAGTATTTCATTGCCAGGTTAATAGAACCTCCGGCTATCCTGAAAACTTTCGTGCTGAGTGGCGCTGACACTCAGGCACAGCGTCTGC
>DATHCU010000284.1:0-4989 GCA_035319385.1 Thermodesulfovibrionales bacterium | reverse complement strand
ACCAGGGTAAGCTGGATGATGCCGAGCAGTATTTCAGGACTTCCATGAGGTTGGACCCCTGGCGTATAAAGCCGTATGAGTCATTGCTTATGCTGATGAACTACAGTGACCGTTATGATGCGTCGGCCATTTTCAGCGAGCACCTGAATTTCGCAAGGCGGTTCGAAGCGCCGCTGCTGCCATTTCATGCCGGTCACACCAGAGAAAAGGTCCGTGACAAGGTCCTGAGAATAGGGTATGTTTCCCCGGACTTCAGGAGGCACTCGGTGAATTACTTCCTCGAACCCGTGCTTGCTTCTCACGATCACGACAGGTTCGAGGTGTTCTGCTATTCGGATGTTGCCGTTTCCGATGTGGTTACAGAACGACTGCGTGGATATGCGAATCAATGGAGGGACATCGCCGGAATGACTGATGAGGAGGCAGCGCAGTTGGTGCGCAGGGACGGCATTGACATCCTCCTGGACCTGGCGGGCCACACGGGCTTCAACCGGATTCTGATGTTTGCCAGGAAGCCCGCGCCGATACAGGTGAGTTGGCTCGGATATCCGAACACGACAGGACTTTCGTCTGTTGATTACCGGTTGGTTGACAGTTATACTGATCCTCCTGGGATGACCGATCCCTACTATACTGAAAGACTAGTCCGGCTGCCCCGTACGTTTCTCTGTTATGTTCCGGAAAACGGCGGCCCTCCGGTCGGAGAACTTCCTGCCTTGAGATCGGGCCATGTCACCTTCGGTTCATTCAATTTCTTCCCGAAGGTATCTCGGACGACGGTGACGCTCTGGTCGTCGATTCTGAAGGCCTTACCCGGCTCCAGGCTCATCCTGAAGGCAAAGGCATTCTCCAGTGAGTCTGTATGCGCCAAGGCCCGGGAAATGTTTGATGCGCATGGTATCCCCGGGGAGCGGATTGAGTTGATGAGCCATAAACCATCCTATTCGGAGCATCTGGCTACCTACAACGAGATCGACATAGGGCTTGATACTTTTCCGTACAATGGCACGACTACGACATGTGAGGCTCTCTGGATGGGAGTCCCTGTCGTATCCCTGGGAGGGACCACACATGTATCCCGTGTCGGACTGAGCATATTGTCCAACGTCGGAATTCCCTGGCTTGCGGCCCGGACGCATGACGAATACGTAAGGATAGCGGTAGATCTTGCCCTGGACCTTGAGGGCCTTCAATTGCTGAGAAGAAGCCTGCGTGAAAAGCTGATAGAATCACCTCTCTCGGATGCAAAACTCTTCGTCTCAGGCCTCGAGGCTTGTTACAGGGATATGTGGGTTTCTTGGTGCGGCCGATGAAGGACGTCGAAAGTAAGTTGAGGCGCGCCCGTCAGTATTATAAGGCCGGAGACCTCCGGAATGCGGAAATTCTCTTCAGAGAAATCATCAGAGTAAGTCCGAAGAATTTTGAGGCCCTGTATTATCTTGCCAACATCGTGCAGGATATGGGAAGAGCTGAAGAAGCGATCGAGTGTTATCGTCGCGCGATAGAGGCCAATCCCGGATTTGCGGGGACATACTATAACCTCGGTTCCCTCCTGAGGGAAGGTGGGGATGACGAAGAAGCCATGGCGTATTTCAAGAAGGCCCTGGAACTGGACCCGTCTTGCGCCGACATCTATAACTGGATCGGTGTGATTTATGAGTCAAAGGGGCAGCTTGAAGATGCCGAGGCCTATTACAGAAGAGCCATTTGCGTTGCACCGAAGTTTGCGATGGCCCACTACAACCTCGGCAATGTTATGTTCAGAAAAGGGGCCTTTGATGAGGCGGCTGCCTACTATAGCAAGGCACTGCAACTGCGGCCTGATTATGCCAAAGTGTACTGCAACCTTGGCCTTGTAAGCCAGGAGAAGGGCCGTTTTGATGACGCGGTCTCGCATTATCGGAAAGCCCTGGAGCTTGATCCGACCCTTGCCGAGGCGGCGAACAATCTCGGGAGGGTTTATCAGGCGGGTGGCCGGCTGGACATGGCTGAGAGATATTACAGAGTGGCGATTCAAATCAGACCGGATGATCCCTCGGCGTGGCAGAACCTTGTTTTCCTGATGCTCTATGATTCGCGCCATGACTCATCTGAGGTCCTTAGTGAGCATCTTGAATTTGCGAGACATTTTGAGTCGCCCTTGTCGAGCAGCGTTCAGCCGTATTCAAATGATAGATCGTCCGTGCGGAGATTGAAGATCGGCTATGTCTCTCCTGATTTCAGAAGACATTCCGTCGCCTATTTTATCGAGCCCGTGCTTGCCCATCATGATCGTGAACTGATTGAGGTCTTCTGCTATTCCTCTGTGTTGTACGAGGATGAGGTCACCAGCAGAATCAGGGATTGCTCTGACCATTGGAGGGATATTACAAGTCTGTCCGACGGGAAGGCTGCGGAGATGATCCGGGCCGATGGAATTGATCTGCTCGTGGACCTGGCCGGACACACTTCCAATAATCGGCTTCTTCTTTTCGCGCGAAAACCCGCCCCTGTGCAGCTAAGCTGGATAGGCTATCCCGCTACCACAGGGTTTTCGTCGATGAACTACAAGATTGTCGACAGGCACACTGATCCCCCTGGAATGTCCGAGCGGCTATACGCGGAGGAACTCATACGGATGAATGAGAGTTTTCTCTGCTATCAGCCGGACGGGGACAGTCCCGGGGTCGGTGAACCTCCTGCAGCCTCGTGTGGTCATTTGACTTTCGGTTCATTCAATAACTTTGCAAAAGTCTCGCCGGACACCTTCCGTCTCTGGTCTTCGGTCCTTCGGAAAGTTCCAGGGTCCAGGATGCTGATCAAGGCGAAGAGCCTTGCCGACAAGTCAACTCGTGAGTATGCGCTGGAAATGTTCGGGAAGGGCGAAATCGGGGCTGAGCGTGTTGAATTGCTGCCCCACGAGAACAGTCATAAGGACCACCTTGATCTGTATGGGCGTATCGACATCGGGCTCGATACCTTCCCTTATAACGGAACGACTACGACATGCGAGGCGCTCTGGATGGGTGTGCCGGTCGTTACGCTTGCGGGGAATACTCACGCCTCTCGTGTGGGGAAGAGTATTATTACTGCCGCAGGACTTCCGGAGCTTGTGTCTGAGGATGCGGACGAGTACCTTGATATAGCCGTCAGGCTGGCAGCTGATCTGAACAGGCTGCGGTCTCTGCGGCGAGGCTTGAGAGAGATGATGAGGCAGTCGCCCCTGACTGATGCAGCGCGGTTTACGAAGTGTCTCGAAGATCTATACAGAACTGTCTGGCGCAGGTGGTGCGGTGAAGGATGAGCCGCAGGCTGCCCTGGAAGCAATTCGGATTTGCAGGCGCGTCCCGGCGACGCTGAAGGCTGAAATCTCGCTTGTCACTTGCTTTGCTGGCCGTGTGGCGGCAAACGTCTGAAGAAGTCGAGGGCTCGTTCTTCCTTGGCTGGTATGTTCGACGCCCTCTTCGTGGGCGGGGCCACGGGTTTCGTCAGGGATTCCACAGATGGTCTGGCCGGCGTCTGCGGCGGAGCAAGGCTTGCAGCAGCAGGCGCGACTCCAACGGGATGAGGCTGCGCCGCAATGGACGGATGCGCCTTCCGATTCCTGGGGTCAAGTACTCGGACCGTCATCTTGTCCTCTCCCTTTGCCAATACTATCTTATCCTCTTCGATTTCTTTCAGTGTGAAACCACTCAGTAAGTCGCCGATCTTCATGGCAATCTGTCTTTTTCCTCTGCCCGGACTGTTCCGCGGGGCTTTGGCATCTTCGACATAGGCCAGACGCAAGTCGCCGCTTATCAGCGTTCCATAGAGAATTACCTCCGGCCGTGTGAGAGCTGACTGCTCCTCCACTTTCTTCTCCGCCGGAATGATCCTCTCCGGATGAAAAAGATTCAGGTTTGATATCACTGTGAATTCTGCGGGGGACGGAGCGGCAGGTTCTGAAGTTCTGGCTGCCCTGGAGGAGACAAGTGCCTTAGCGGAGGGAAGAGTATATTCAACGTGCACTCCCAGAAAGGGCAATAAACTGTAACGGACCATCAGGATGACAATCCCGCACAGAAGAATATTCAGGGGGGTAATGTTCCTAAACGCAGATCGCCTGCTCATGAATGGTTCCCTGTTTCTTCCCATCTGACGCGCATATGATATTGTATCATAATAGTGCGTCCGGAACGTCCTCCGCGGGACTTAATCAGGCGAAGAAGGGACGTCCAAATTGGATTATGTCAAAACGTGAGTCGATGCGTGACAACTCAAGATTGTCCTATTCCACGACGACTTTTATATAGTTCTCCAAGGGATCCTTAAAAGGGACCTCCACTTTCAGATAGCCTTCGCCAAGAACAGCCTTTGCTTCCGACGGCTTTACGCTCCTAAGGAAGGAAACGGCAGCCACATAGTCTGTACCGCTTTCAGTCGGCGCTGAAAGAAAGAAGCCTTTTTCGTCCATCATGAGATTTATATCTTCCTTTTCTACATCTATAAGTGAGATCTCAATCATCATCTTAGACTGTACGACATCAACGCGTGTAATAATCTCCGGATTTTCTGTGTATTTTTCTTCCAAGGGTTTTTCCTCCTTTGTTGTATTCAATCAGGCGGTCATCTTATAGGACCTGCAATCCGCATGGATCCTGTAATGCATGCCAGAAGCCAAACTTTTCAATTATAAACTACTGCCGGATTTCTATCAAGGTGCGGCACCGTAAGCCGGCATCCGCTCAGGAAACATGCCCTCCATGGCGTATTCTTTCATTCGCGAGGTTGCCCAGTCCTTCGCCCACTTGTTCAATCACCGCTTCCCAGTTTCCGGGTGAGGGCTGGCGGAAGAGCCGCATCGTCGGATACCATGGGCTGTCAGCTCTGTCGAGCATCCAGCGCCAGTCGGGCGAGAAGGGAAGCAGGGTCCAAACGGGCTTGCCCATGGCGCCGGCCAGATGGGCCGTAGCCGTGTCGACCGAGATGATCAGGTCGAGATTTGCGATGAACGAAGCTGTATCAGCAAAG
>DATHCU010000283.1:0-3129 GCA_035319385.1 Thermodesulfovibrionales bacterium | reverse complement strand
TTCTTCAAAGACGGCGCTAAGGTCGATCAGATTGTCGGCGTTGTTCCCAAACAGCAGTTAAAGTCAAAAATAGACTCTTACCTTTCTTAACAGAGGACTGTATCAGTTTTGCTCAGCGGTTTGCCCCATCTTAATAACTGGGTTGCAGCACGCATCGTTCTGCATAAAGAGTGCCTTCGGCAGCAGGATCAAGGCAGCCGTATATTTGAGAAATTGTCTTGTTTCATTTAACTGGTCATGTTTGAATCTCTAACAGAAAAATTAGAATCCATATTCAAGAAATTGAAGGGCAAGGGACTCCTCAAGGAAGAGGACGTTGAACTGGCCCTGAAAGAGATACGTCTTGCCCTTCTCGAGGCTGATGTCAACTTCAAGGTTGTCAAGGACTTCGTTCAGAAGATCAGGGAAAAGGCTGTCGGCAAGGAGGTTCTTGAAAGCCTTACACCCGGGCAACAGGTCGTAAAGATAGTCAATGACGAGTTATGCGAGCTCCTCGGCAAGACCAACAGCAAGATACCCCTTGCCCCGAATCCTCCGACGATCATAATGATGGTCGGACTGCACGGCTCGGGGAAGACGACTACTTCCGCTAAACTCGCCCGCCTTTTCAAAAAGGAGGGCAGAAGGCCTATGCTTGTTGCCGCTGACCTTCAGAGGCCGGCTGCCATCGATCAGCTGATTACTCTCGGATCCCAGCTTGATGTGCCGGTCTACTATTCAAGGGAAGAAAAGAATCCCGTCACTGTCTGTATGGACGCCGTGAAAAAATCAAGACTAGACGGCCGGGATGTTGTGATACTGGATACGGCGGGCAGACTCCACGTCGATGATTCCCTGATGGCCGAGTTGAAGAGTGTCAGACAGAGCGTATCCCCAAGGGAAGTAATCTTTGTTGCGGACGCAATGACAGGGCAAGACGCCGTCAACATCGCAAAGAATTTTGAGGAGCAGATCGGCATAGACGGAATAATACTCACGAAGATGGACGGTGATGCGCGCGGAGGCGCTGCGCTGTCTATCATCTCTGTAACAAAGAAACCCATCAAGTTTATCGGCACAGGCGAGAAGATCGAGATGCTCGAACCCTTCTATCCGGACAGAATCGCTTCCAGGATACTCGGGATGGGAGACATGCTCAGTCTCATAGAACAGGCTCAGAAGACGTTTGATCAGCAAGAGGCTGAAAGGCTCCAGAAGACCATCATGGCTGATACCTTCACCTTTGATGATCTTGGCCAACAGCTCAAGAAGATGCGGAGCATGGGGCCTTTGGAAAACATCCTGAACATGATTCCGGGATTCAGCAAGATGAAAGATGTCAACATAGATGAACGTGAACTCGTTAAGGTCGAGGCCATCATAGGCTCTATGACGAAGAAGGAAAAAAGGGACTATTCGGTCATCAACGGAAGCAGGCGCAGAAGGATTGCCATGGGAAGCGGCACGACCGTCGCTGACGTCAACAGGGTAATCAAGCAATATGTTGAAATTAGAAAGATGCTCAAGATGTTCAAAGGCAAAAAAGGATTCAAAATGCCGAAATTCATGCCGTTTTAACCTCTGTGAAGCCCCCTCTGCAGGATATCAGGTACATTCTTCTCGACATGGACGGCACCCTCCTGGATAAATATTTCGACGATTATTTCTGGGAACATCTCGTCCCCGAAAAATATGCTGAAAACCACAACATCACTTTCGGCAAGGCAAAAGAAGAACTGCTGGGCAAGTACAGAGCCCACGAAGGCACGCTGAACTGGACTGACCTCGACTTCTGGTCGCGGGAGCTGAGGATAGATATACCTGCCCTGAAGGAACAGATAAAACACCTTATAGAGGTTCACCCGCATGTCGAGGACTTCCTGAAGATGGTGAAGGACCGGAAGAAGAAAGTCTTCCTCGTTACCAACGCCCATTATAAATCCGTTGATCTGAAATTTAAGAAGACCCTTATCGGCAAATATTTTGACTCTGTACTCTCATCCTTTGATGCAGGGTATCCGAAGGAGGACATCAAGTTTTGGGAAGTGGCCGAAAAACGTCTTGGGTTCAAGAAGGAAGAATCCCTGTTCATTGACGACACGGAGGAAATTCTTAAGACTGCAAAGAAATTCGGCATCAAATATATCCTGTACAAAGCAAGGTCAAACTCCAAAGTCAAGCCTGTGAAATCAGATCATTTCCCTCACATCACGGACTTCGACGAACTGCTATGAAGGCATCCGAGCTGTTTGTAAATTGCCTGGAGGCGGAAGGGACAAAGTATGTCTTCGGCATTCCCGGCGAAGAAACCATCGAGGTCCTTAACGCCCTGTCCGTCTCAAACATAGAGTTCATCCTGACAAGGGATGAAAGGTGGGCGGCGTTTATGGCAAACGCCTACGGCAGGCTTTCCGGATCTCCCGGCATTTGTCTGTCGACGCTCGGACCGGGAGCCACAAATCTGCTGACAGGCGTGGCAGACGCCCTGCTCGATTTCGCACCGATGATAGCTGTCACCGGACAGGTGGGAACTTCGAAGATCCATAAGGAAACCCATCAGTACATTGACATCCTCTCTCTCTACAAGCCTGCAACCAAATGGAATGCGCGGATCGAAGATCCCGATACCGTCCCGGAGATAGTCAGAAAGGCATTCAAGGTCGCCTGCGCAGAAAAACCGGGGCCTGTCCATATCGAGTTTCCGGAAGATGCCGCAGCGGTCAGTGTTGAAGGAAAGGCCATCCCGCATGTGTCTGCCGGCTATCCCGAACCCTCTGACGACATGATCTCAAAGGCTGTTTCGCTGATGAAGAGCGCCTCTATGCCCATAATACTTGCCGGCAACGGGGTAATCAGGGCTAAGGCAACCTGCCAGCTCCGTGATTTTGTGAGCAGGACAAGGATAGGTGTTGCGACGACCTTCATGGGAATGGGCGCCTTTCCGGCGGACGACGAATATTTTGTATCAACCATAGGTCTTCAGTCGAGAGACTTTGTCTCATGCGGGTTTGACAGAGCCGACCTTGTTATCGCAGTGGGATACGATCCCGTTGAGTTCAGCCCGCGCTACTGGAATGCAGACGGCAAAAGGACTATTATTCATATTAATGTTACGCCGTCCGAAACGGACTCGCATTACCCGGCGATTGA
>DATHCU010000282.1:0-2774 GCA_035319385.1 Thermodesulfovibrionales bacterium | reverse complement strand
CTTCTCATAGGCCTCGGCCAGGTCGTAATTCATGGCCCAGTAGGATTCCCCTCTGTCTTCCATCTTCTCTATGGCAGATTTCAGAACATCAATGGCCAGCTGGTTCAACCCTTTTTCAATATAACATATCCCCAACATATTTGATGAATGGACAAACCTCTTGGGATCGTTGCGCGCGGCCTGGAATTCCCTTATCGCATCGTCTATCAGCCCCATTTCCTTGTAGGCTATGCCAAGGTTGTAATGAGTCTCATAATCCTCGTCTGCGAGTTCTTTTTCGAGACCTTTCTTGAATTCATTGAAAATGTCCAGCACATCGTCGTCAAGCGCAGGTTCCGATATTTCTTCTGCCGCGAGAGCCTCCTCGCTCAGGGAGACCGAGTCGAGAGCATGCTCCTCCGGCATCTCCATCTCGTCTTCACTCGAGTGAAACTGGCCGAGAGTGGCCAGTCTTTGGCTTATCTCCGTGTTCTCCGGGAAAAGGTTCTGAAGACGTTCGAGTATCTCTCTGGCCTCGTCAAGCAATCCCTGCTTTTCATAGAAAGCTGCCTCCGATATCTCCTCGCTATAGTCCTCGATAGAAGGACCCTCCGGCGGAGATGCCTCCGGCGTTTCAGGTTCGGGCTTGGGAAGGTTATTGAGCCTGGGGTCTTCGGGATCTATGTTGTGTGCATCTCTTATGATCTGTTCGCTTCTTTCTTCCTCTCCCGCCCTTCTGTAAAGATTGCTCAGGACGATGCATTCTGTCACTGCCATCTCTTTATCGCCTGTCTCTTCGTAAAGGGATTTCAGCTTGAGGTGCAGGTTAGTGTCTTCCGGATACTGTGCCTTGAAGGACTCAAGGAGATCTCTCGCATTGTCAAAAAGACCGTATCTGATATAGATATCCGCCTCGAGAATCGCATCCTCGACGGACTTTTCTACCGCGATGGAAACCGTATCCCTGACCGACTCTTTCTCGAATTCGACGACTTTTGACTTGAGGACCAGATCGTCCGGAGCCAGGGCAACCGCCTCCCTGTAACAGTTCAACGCCTCTTTCCTGAGGTCCCTTGACGCAAACAGATCCCCGAGGGAGACGAGTTCTGCCAGCACATGGTCCTGTTCGTCTATTTGCCGGTAGAGCGACACCAGACGCTTCCCGGTTTCCAAAGGATCTATGTCTTTGAATCCCTCAAGAAGGTGAATTGCGTCGTCATACTTCTCCTCGAGGATCATGTCATCAAGAACGGGCAGATACTCCGACCATGCCCTGGTTCTATCCCCTGTCTTTGTGTAAATGTCACCGATGAGTCTCCGGGCTCTTATATTGGAAGGTTCAATCTCCAGTATCTGTTCGAGATATCCGAGAGCATCTCTATGCCGCGCGGCTCCAATGTGCATATCCGCAGACTTGAAAAGTATCTCCGGGTCTCCGGGAAAAAGGGACACGGCCTCTCTGATCTGCTCGACAGCCCTGGAGAGATCCCCCGCCTTCTCATAAAGGTCGGCAATCCCGACGATCGCCTGTCTGCTGACAGGCTGAAGTTCCAGAACTTTTCGGTAAAAGGTGATGGCTTTTTCTATATCCAGCTTGTCAATGTACAGTTCCGCGACGTGGAGGTATTGCTTGGCTGCCTCCGAGATGAGGCCGTCCCGGACGTATATCTCTGCAACCTTATTCCTAAGGGGGATATTTGACGGAGAAAGGGCAAGTATCCTGTCATAGATTTCAAGTATCTTTTCCTTTTTCCCCTCTTTGGAAAGACTGTCGGCAGCGGCAAGATAGAATTTTATTGCGTCGGTTGTGAGCCCTTTCCCTTCATTCAGTTCGCCAAGGGCAAAAAGTGCTGCAGCATCTGTCGGCGCCAGATTGAGTATCTTCTTGTAAAGAGCAAGCGCCTTGAGGGCAAACCCTTCCTGCTGAAAGAAACTGGCGGCTTTATGGAAGGATTCGACTGCGTTTGCCTTGTCGCCTTTTTTTAGATAGAGGTCTCCGACAGTATTATAGGCATTGCCATCGGGATATTCTTTTGCGATCTTCTCCCATTCACCAATGGCCTTTTCTACCTGCCCACGGGCAAGATACTTCTGAGCTTCTTTTACAAGCGCTGATCTATCCGACATTTTGTGTATTATTCAACCTATCACATCCGGTAAAACCTGTCAACAAAAACGACAGCATAGCCTCCCGGAACTCCCTGAGTGTCGTTCTTTTGTCACTTAATATTATACCATCAGGCAGGCATATTATATGTAACTCCTTATTTTGGGGTATAATTCATAAGCGGAGGGGGCATTTTGCTAAACGACGCATCGTTCCGGCCAGCGGGCGCCAAGGCGTGGCATGCTTGCCGGGAAGTTGTGTAAAATAATGATCGGCCGGATCAAGAGGTTGAGAGAAATGGCGGGCAGAGAAGAAATTACTCATTCTCTGCTGACACTCGGCCCCTGCGGATAAAGCTGACAACGGGTATTCGGACCAAAGGAGGACATGTGATAAACTCACGAATTATCGGCATAATGCTGTCTGCATTCATGCTTTTTATGACCTCTCCGTCATATGCCGGAAAGGTGTCTGTTATCGCGAGTATAGCCCCGATGGCTGATTTTGTGAGGCAGGTCGGCGGGGAAAGGGTGGACGTAAAACTGCTCCTGCCGCCTGGGGCAAGTCCTCACACTTTTGAGCCTACGCCAAAGATTGTGAAGGTAGTCTCTACTGCGGACTTGTTCGTCAAAGTAGGCGCAGGGCTTGAATTTTGGGCCGAGAAGATCATTAGGGCTTCGGGAAATAA
>DATHCU010000281.1:0-2385 GCA_035319385.1 Thermodesulfovibrionales bacterium | reverse complement strand
AAGAAGTCTGTCGTCAATCATTTTGTTCACATACCGCATAAGGTCAAGAGACCCGGCCGATGCGAGATCTTCCTTTCTGTGGGCTACCGTGAGAGAATACTTGAGATCCTCCTCGGTTATAGGATCATCATCAACCAGTGCGAGCACGGCATTCTTCCGCACCACTTGCGTACAGCTGGTGAATAAAAGCACCGCTACCAGTGCAATAAGCAAAAGACAGAATGAATAACGCCGACTCTGCATCGTTCCACGTTCGTCACGGACTGCACTCTTCAGGATGTAATTGTCTTTCTTACAATCTAGCGCCACTTCGTCTTCTCCATGTCCTTTACCAATTCTCTCACTGCCTTATGGGCAACGTTCTCAGGGGACCAGATTCTACCCCAGTCGAGCATGATAACGCTGTCGTCACCTTTCACCTGCGAATTTCCGGACCAAAGGATCTTCCCCTGCCGGGCATTTATGAGCCGCGCCGATATCTCAACTTCAGGCGGCGTCGATACTCCGGAACCCTCGCGGTATGCGTCTACACACCCTACCACGATCCCATCCACACCTGCCAACCCTGCCACGGCCTCGCTGCTTTTCAGATTGATCTCGCCCTTGTCTTTCATCCTTAAATCGACCACCAGTTTTCTGACATCTCCAAACTCCAGAGGTATATATTTTTCACTTCTGAACAGTTCCGATATAAACATGTACGTAGCCACCATGCCGCTGTCTCCTGCCTTGCACTTGTTCTGAAAGGGCATCACAGCAATTCTTAATGCGTTTTTCGAGTATCTGTCGGCAAGCTGCGGGCCGAGGGATTTCAACATCCGGTCGAGCACCTTGCCAGAGAGCCCTTCCAAAGACTCTATCTTCCCGATACCCAGAATCTTTTCGAAATCATCGCCGGTTGCCGCCGCGTGGTTTGCCCAGACCAACATCCCATCGGAAGCTCTCACCAGAAAGGCCGTCACTCCCGCCCTGGGATCGGTGCCGCCTACGAATGAATTCACAGAACCCGTGAGGATAACGCCCACCCCCAATTCGGATCCCATCTTCCGGGCCACCTCTTTTGATATGTAACCTGATGTCCTGATCCTCTCCTTGAGAAGAAAAGCGTTCACTTCTTCTTCCTTCAGCACCGCGTATCCCTTTTGCTCCAGTTTGACCTTCAATTGCGGCACAACAACTGCCAGGGCATTCTTGTCGCCGCTGAAATTCTCAAACGGGAAAATGGCTATTTTCTCCCCTGGAGCGCCCTTGGACACATTTGCTGCGCCCACAGCAAATGCCACAATGATAAACAGGAGCAGTAACCCGTTTCTTGATTTCATTCTCAGTTCTTGTACAGCGTTCGCAACGCGTCTCTCACGACGGCAAGCACTGTCTCACTCATCGTGTCCGATCGTGCTCCGAAATGTCTGGCAAGAAAGTCGGCTCCTCCCTGGGTCTTCGTGACCGACCAGATAATACTCCCCGACCCGGCATCGGCCATCATCAGCGTAACGGCAACCTCAGGCGCCGAAATATTGCCTTCCCTGACTTCCCCATACTTGTTGACAGCCCCAAGGATCACAGCCTGCACATTCAGAGCTTTTCCCACCGCCTTGATCTGCTCCGCATTGAGCGCTGTTCCCTGTTTTATTTTCATTGTTTCTATAGCAGCAATCGCATCGCCCGGACAGGTAACATCAACTAGCCTCGTTGCCAGAAGCTCACTGATAACCACGTGCCTCACGGCGTCTCCCGCAAATTTGTCTCCTGTAAGATTATCCAACGGGAGGACTGCCACCCTTTTGATATAACTGAAGTCGATATCCTGGTTTATGTAGAATCCGGGGCCGTGTTTTCCGCCGCAGCCGGAAATCAGAAGAATTGCGCATATCAGAGTCGCTATCGTCGTGCCCGTCATTTTTTTCATTTCTAACCCTCTTCAAGAATTATTCTGCGGCAATCAGTCCGCACGGCCTGAGTCTCTTCCTCTGTCGCCCTATGCTGTTCCCGGGCGGAGTTCCTGAAGACCGTTCAGTCAAAACAGTGTATTCATCGCCTCCCTGACAACTTCCTTCACGCATTCCCCGAGAGATCTTCCTTCCGAACCGAAATGCCGCGTCCAGAAGCCTGCGCCTCCTGAGGTGTGATGCACCGACCAGACGACCTTCCCGGTAGAGGACTCTATCAGCTTCAGATTGACCGTTACTTCGGGATAGCTTACTGAAACACCCTTTGAAATCCCATAGCTTTCAATTGATCCCATCATTACCGCATCAGCGCCCGAGGCCTTGCCTACTTCCTGCACTTCCGCAACCCTCATAGAGCCCAGGGACTTGAGCTTCAGTTCCCTTACGGCCCTCGTTATCTCGCCAGGCTCAATCACATCGATCGTCCTGGACAGGA
>DATHCU010000280.1:0-6494 GCA_035319385.1 Thermodesulfovibrionales bacterium | reverse complement strand
GTACTGACGGTCTCGGGATTGCAATTGACCATGATAGTCTCATAACCGAGTTCCTTCAAGGCAAAGACCGCATGGACACAGCAGTAGTCAAACTCGATACCCTGACCGATCCTGTTGGGACCAGAACCCAGGATTATCACTTTCTTCTTCCCCGAGGGATTGGATTCGCACTCCACAGAGGGCGGATGATTGTCAAGCGATTCGGGGTGCTCTTCTTGAGCCCTTAAATCCCCTGACCTTTGGACCCTGTAAAAAGGTATTTCATAAGTCGAATATAGATAAGGCGTAAAAGCCGCGAATTCAGCACCGCAGGTGTCCACCATTTTATAGACGGCGTGAATGTCATTCTGCCTGCGCAAGGTCCTTATATCAGCCTCAGGCAGGTTCACCAGTTGGCCAATCCTCCTGTCAGAGAAGCCAAGTTGCTTTGCCTCTTTTATCATGTCTATGGCTCCAGGGCCTTGCATCTGCATACAGGACTTCCTTATCTCTTCTTCCTTCTCCACTATCTGCCTGATATTCTCGAGAAACCATGGATCGATCCACGTCAGCTCATAGATTTCCTGGATGCTCATCCCCTCTCTCATGGCCTGGGCGACATACCAGATCCTTTCAGCTCCCGGGGTCTTAAGCCTGGACTTGATCACAGCCATATCAGAAGGGACTTCTTCGAATCCGCGGGTGCCGATTTCGAGGCTTCGGATAGCCTTCTGAAGAGATTCCTTAAACGTCCTGCCGATCGCCATCACCTCGCCCACTGACTTCATCTGGATGGTCAGCGTCGGGTCTGCCTCGGGGAATTTCTCAAAGGCGAACCGCGGAATTTTTGTCACGACATAGTCTATCGTCGGCTCGAAAGACGCCGGGGTCTCTCTTGTTATATCGTTCGGGATCTCATCGAGGCTCAGCCCGACCGCGAGTTTTGCCGCGATCTTTGCGATCGGGAACCCGGTCGCCTTGGAGGCAAGAGCCGAGCTTCTCGACACCCTCGGGTTCATTTCTATTACAACCATTCGCCCGTTGTTCTGGTTCAGGGCAAACTGGATATTCGAGCCGCCGGTGTCAACTCCTATCTCACGGATGATAGCGATAGAGGCATCGCGCATCCTCTGATACTCCTTGTCCGAAAGGGTTTGGGCAGGGGCAACAGTAATCGAGTCTCCTGTGTGGATACCCATAGGGTCAAAATTCTCTATCGAACATATGATCACTACATTATCTTTGCCATCCCGCATGACTTCCAGTTCATACTCTTTCCAGCCGAGCACGGATTCTTCCACCAGGACCTGCCTGACGGGACTAAGCTTGAGCCCCCGCTCGAGCAGTTCCTGATACTCTTCCATGTTGTATGCAATGCCTCCGCCTGTGCCACCAAGCGTGAAAGAAGGCCTGAGTATTGCCGGGAACCCTATGTTTTCAACCGCCTCCATCCCCTCCTTAAAGGATCCCACATGAGCCGACTCCGGCACTTCAAGGCAGATCTTCTTCATGGCCTCCTTGAAAAGCTCTCGGTCTTCAGCCTTCTTTATCGCATGAAGTTTGGCCCCGATAAGTTCAACCCTGTATTTGTCAAGAATGCCCTTTTCGGCGAGTTCGACCGCAAGGTTCAACGCTGTCTGCCCACCCATAGTCGGGAGGATCGCATCCGGCTTTTCCTTCTTTATGATCATTTCAAGGACGTCAGCTGTCAGAGGCTCAATATACGTTGAATCGGCAGTCTCCGGATCTGTCATGATAGTTGCGGGATTGGAATTGACGAGAACGACCTTGTATCCCTCTTCCCGCAAGGCCTTGCACGCCTGCGTGCCTGAATAATCGAACTCGCACGCCTGACCGATAATGATGGGACCTGAGCCGATTAGGAGGATCTTCTTGATATCAGTTCTTTTAGGCATAAGCTCCTTCGATCATCTTTCTGAATCTTTTGAAAATGTGCGCCGAGTCGTTCGGACCGGGTCCTGCTTCAGGATGGTGCTGTACGGAAAATACCGGCAATTCAACATGACGCATGCCTTCTTCCGTACCGTCATAGAGGTTCTTGTGCGTCAGCTTTACCTGTCCATGAAGACTCTTTATATCGACGCAATAGTTATGGTTCTGGGATGTAATCTCAACCCTGCCGGTTACCAAATCCCTTACCGGATGGTTGCCGCCGTGATGGCCGAATTTCAGTTTGTACGTGGTGCCGCCCATCGCCAGGCCAAGTATCTGATGTCCGAGACATATCCCGAAAACGGGTTTTTTTCCCAGGAGTCTCTTTGTGTTCTCGATCGCATAAGTGACTGTCTGGGGGTCTCCCGGACCGTTGCTTAGGATGACACCGTCCGGGTTGATTTCGAGCACAGCCTCCGCAGGCGTCTGTGCAGGCACAACAGTAACTTCAAACCCGGCCTCGACAAGGTTGCGCAGTATATTGAACTTGACCCCGAAGTCATAGACAACGACCTTCCGCAAAGCTTCGCCCCTTTCAACGACGCACCATTTCCAGCAGCCTTCTTTCCAGGAATACTGTTCGTACGTGGTAACGTCTTTCACGAGATCAAAGGCGGAGATGCCCGGATGTCGTTTCACTTTCTCAAGGAGGCTCGCAGGATCAGGGTCAATGGTAGATATTATCCCCATCTGCGCGCCATAATTCCTCAGGTGCTTTGTAAGAGCCCTGGTGTCAATCTTGTCAATGCCGACGATATTGTTATCCTGGAGATACCGCCCAAGAGAACCCGAAGCCCTCCAGTTACTCGGAATATCCATATATTCTCTGACAGCGAACCCTTCAACCTTGGGTCTGCCAAGAGATTCGATATCTTCCTGATTGATCCCGTAGTTGCCGATCTGTGAATAGGTCATAGTCACGATCTGGCCCCTGTAAGAAGGATCGGTGAGGATCTCCTGATAACCGGTCATAGAGGTGTTAAACACAACCTCTCCCATAGTCTCCCCGCCCGCACCAAAGCTTCTTCCTTCAAAGACAATCCCATCTGAAAGGACCAACAGTGCCTTACCACTCATATATCTTTCCTTTGCAAATTGTAAATACAGGCATACCTTTTAATACCCTCCCGTCAAAAGGAGTATTTCTGCCTTTTGACAAGAACTCTTCAGCCTTAACCTCATATTCCCGTTTTTCGTCTATTACGACCAACTCTGCCTCGGAGCCTGCCGTTAGAGTGCCTTTCCCAAGGCCCAGAATCCTCGCAGGGTTCACAGTCAATCTTTCTAAGAGCTGGTTTCTTGTGAGAAATCCCTCTTCCACAAGCCCGAGACTCAGACCGAGTGCGGTCTCGAGGCCCGATATCCCGAAGGGGGCCATGTCAAAGGGCCTCGACTTCTCATCGGCGTGATGAGGCGCGTGGTCAGTTGCAATGACGTCTATGGTGCCGTCTGTCAACCCTTCCTTTATAGCCTCCACATCGCGGCTCGTTCTCAACGGAGGATTGACCTTTGCATTTGTGCTATACCCTCGCACGGCATCCTCTGTTACGCTGAAGTAATGCGGACAGGTCTCAGCGGTGACATTTATTCCACGTTTCTTGGCTTCCCTGACCAGGTTGACAGAGCCCGCTGTTGATACATGGGCAATGTGGAGTCTGCCTCCGGTGAGTTCCGCCAGCAAGATGTCTCTGAATATCATCACCTGTTCAGCCTCCGCAGGGATTCCCCTGAGTCCCAGAGTCACTGCTATGAGGCCCTCGTTCATTACACCGCCTTCTGACAAGGTCAGGTCCTCACTGTGTGAAATGACCGGCACGTTGAAGGCCTTTGAATACTCAAGGGCCCTGCGCATGACGGTGCTGTTCATAACAGGCTGCCCATCATCAGAAAATGCAATGCATCCTTCGCTCTTCATCGTACCTATCTCAGCAAGCTCCTCGCCTCTCTGGCCTTTTGTTATCGCGCCTATGGGGTGAACGGTACAATGTCCCTCCTGTTTCGCCTTTCTTATTATGAATTCGGTGACACTCGCATGGTCGTTGACCGGACTCGTATTAGGCATGCAGCAGACTGTCGTAAATCCACCCTTCACTGCGGCGAGGGTTCCGGTGCGGATAGTTTCCTTGTATTCAAACCCTGGTTCTCTCAGGTGCACATGCATATCGATAAGACCCGGTACGATCAAGAGGCCGCCCGCATCGATTGTCCTGATACCCGATGCGCCAGAGCCGGATTCCCGTTTCGCTCCTTCATCTCTTGCAAGAGCGTCTCCGGTCTTTATTTCTTTTATTATGCCGGCTTCTATCAAGATATCCCCGGGTCCATCGATGCCCTGGGACGGATCCAGCACATGTCCATTCTTGATTAAGACATTCATCTTTTCACTCCAGCAAGGAGATACATTACAGCCATTCTCACCGCGATGCCGTTTGTCACCTGTTCAAGTATCACAGATCTGGGCCCGTCCGCAATCTCGGAAACGATCTCTATACCGCGGTTCATCGGGCCGGGATGCATCACAATGGCATTATCTTTCACGAGGGTGATCCTGTCGGAGGTCAGGCACCAGTTTTTGGAATACTCTTCCGTCGAAGGGAAGAATCCCTTGTCCTGTCTCTCCGTCTGAATTCTGAGCATCATCAATACGTCCGCATCTCTGATGCCATCTTCCATATTATGAAATACCCCGACCCCCAGATCTTCTATCTCCTTCGGTATCAGGGTAGGAGGACCTATCAGTCTGACATTCGCACCGAGTTTTGTAAGGCAATAGATATTCGACTTGGCAACCCTGCTATGCGCTATGTCTCCCACGATAGCTATGTCGAGCCCTCCGATCTTCCCTTTCTTCTCTTTTATGGTAAATGCATCCAGCAGGGCCTGGGTCGGATGCTCGTTTGTCCCGTCACCCGCATTGATGATCGATGCCCTGAGCTTCCTGGAGATGAGATGCGGCGCCCCGGATGAGGAATGCCTGATAATAATAAAATCCGCACCGAGGGCCTGTACGGTCAGGACCGTATCGAGCAGGCTTTCGCCCTTGACCACGCTGCTCGTCGGCACGGAAAAATTTACAACATCCGTGCTGAGCCTCTTTGCTGCAAGTTCGAAAGATGTTCTTGTCCTGGTGGACGGTTCGAAGAAAAGGTTTACAGTTGTCTTACCCCGAAGTGTGGGCACCTTCTTGATATCTCTGCCGATAATATCCTTAAATCCGGCTGCGGTGTCAAGGATGAGCAGGATCTCCTGCTCAGTGAGCTCCTTTATCCCCAGCAGGTCTTTACTGTTAAGCATTATCCGGTTGCCCCTGGCTGGTTTTCTCCAGTACTACTCTGTCTTCCAGTCCTTCTTCTTCAAACCGTACAACAACTGTCTCACTTAGGGAAGTGGGTATGTTCTTCCCAACATAATCGGCCTTTATCGGCAATTCCCTGTGTCCCCGGTCGACAAGCACAGCGAGTTGAATCAATGAGGGCCTGCCGATGTCTATCAAGGCATCCATAGCAGCCCTGATAGACCTTCCCGTAAAGAGAACGTCATCAACGAGCACTATTTTCAGGTCTGTCACCTCGCAGAGGATTTCGGTTCTCCTGACCACGGGCTGTTCTTTGCGTATGTTAAGGTCGTCGCGGTAGAACGCGATATCCAGCACTCCCACCGGGATGTCCTTCTTTTCGATCTGCTTGATCTTTGCGGCAAGTCTCTGGGCAAGGTAAACCCCTCCCCGCTGTATGCCCACGAGACAGAGCCTGTCCATCCCCTTGTTCTTTTCGAGGATTTCATGGGCCATCCTGGTTACGGCCCGGTCGATATCCTGCTTGTTCATTAATTCTTTAGGCATTGTCTCAACACTCCGCGAGGTGAAAAAACAGGCATAAAAAAACCTTCCCTTTTGAAAAGGAAGGTCGAAATCTATTTGATTGCTTGCAGCTCAGGCTGCCTCCTTAACCTTTTCAGCCTCACAGGGCCATTCCTTAAAGGTGAATTTATTTAACCATATATTCCGAAAGACTGTCAAATGACATCAACATCAGTTTGGTGGGTGCCCCTGCCCACCGGAGTGAATAATGACGACCCGCGAACCGGCTGACAAATCAAGGCTGTTCACCCATCGGCCGCTCCCGGAATTTGAGAGATGCCGGCAAACGTGATAATATGTGTAGTAAAAGACACGATTTATAATGGGAGACGATATTGGCCGAGAGAAGGAGACTTCGGATTCTCCTCATTGAAGACAATCCCGGAGATGTGGAGTTAATCAGGGCAACGTTCGAAGAAGCCCGGGACCGTGACGTTGTTCTGGCAACCGCCGAACGAGTTTCTACCGCCCTCGAGAGATTGAACAGGGAGGAGTTTGATGCAGTTCTGCTGGATCTTGGATTGCCTGACAGCTATGGGCTGGAATCTCTGCGGAGGATCCATGAGAATGCGACGTCAGTCCCGATAATTGTTTTGACCGGTCTCGATTATGAAGAAATGGCTGCCAGCGCCCTCCTGTCAGGGGCGCAGGACTATCTTATCAAGGGACAGATCGACAGCGATCTGCTCTTGCGTTCGATTCG
>DATHCU010000279.1:0-3454 GCA_035319385.1 Thermodesulfovibrionales bacterium | reverse complement strand
CCGCCACGAAGTCCTGGACAAACTTCTTCTGCGCATCTGCACTTCCGTAGACCTCCGCGAGAGCACGCAGTTGGGAGTTTGAGCCGAAAATAAGATCAACGCGGGTTGCGGTCCATTTCAGTTCGCCCGTCTGACGGCTACGCCCCTCAAATATCTCTTCGTCTTTTGTGCTTGCCTTCCACTCTGTCCCCATATCGAGCAGGTTGACAAAGAAATCATTGGAGAGTGTTTCCTGATGCTTGGTGAAAACGCCATGCCGCGTTTTGTCGAAATTTGTGTTCAGCACACGCATGCCGCCTACGAGAACGGTCATCTCTGGTGCAGTAAGTGTCAGCAATTGTGCCTTGTCAACCAGCAATTCTTCGGCTGTCACAGCATAACGTGCCTGCTGATAGTTACGGAAGCCGTCGGCCTTGGGTTCAAGCACACTGAACGACTTCACGTCGGTTTGTGACAGCGACGCATCCGTTCGTCCCGGTGTAAAAGGAACGGTCAAATTGTGACCGGCTTTTTTTGCAGCCTGCTCGATCCCTGCGCATCCACCCAAAACAATCAAATCAGCGAGAGAAACCTTCTTTTTGCCTGACTGCGTTGCATTGAACGACTTTCGGATCCTCTCAAGGGTTCGTAGCACAGTCTTCAATTGCTCAGGCTGGTTGACTTCCCAATCCTTTTGCGGTGCGAGACGTATACGAGCCCCATTGGCGCCACCTCGTTTATCGGATCCTCGGAATGCAGATGCTGACGCCCAGGCCGTTGAGACCAGTTGCGAGATCGACAGTCGCGTAGCAAGGATTGTTTCCTTGAGATCTCTGATATCTTTCTGATTGATGAGTCTTTGATCAACTGCAGGCACCGGGTCTTGCCAGAGTAACTCTTCGGCAGGAACCTCCGGACCAAGATACCGTGCACGTGGCCCCATATCGCGGTGGGTCAGTTTAAACCACGCCCGGGCGAACGCATCTGTAAACTTCTCCGGGTTCTGCAGGTAGTTCCGGGCGATCGGCTCATATATCGGATCAAAACGCAACGAAAGATCGGCTGTAGTCATCATCGGCCGATGCTTCTTCGAAGGATCGTGTGCATCAATCACCATGTCTTCTTCGTCAACGTTCTTGGCCAGCCACTGATGCGCTCCTGCCGGGCTCTTGATCAGTTCCCACTCGTATTTAAACAGCGTCTTCAGATAGCCCATGTCCCATTTGGTTGGATTCGGCTTCCAGGCTCCCTCAATGCCGCTGCTGATTGTATCGCCGCCTTTTCCGCTCCCAAAGCGGCTCTTCCATCCTAGCCCCTGCTCTTCAATAGGCGCCCCTTCGGGTTCTGCCCCGACATATGATGCAGGACCGGCGCCATGACACTTGCCGAACGTATGCCCGCCAGCAACGAGGGCTACGGTCTCTTCATCGTTCATCGCCATACGTCTGAAAGTCTCGCGGACGTCCCTGCCCGAGGCAACAGGATCTGGATTGCCGTCGGGTCCTTCCGGATTTACATAAATCAGCCCCATCTGCACGGCGGCAAGGGGATTTTCGAGATTCCGGTCACCGCTATAACGATTATCGCCAAGCCACTTGTCTTCGCTGCCCCAATAGATATCCTCTTCCGGTTCCCAGATATCCTCGCGCCCGCCACCGAACCCGAACGTCTTGAATCCCATTGATTCAAGCGCGCAATTGCCGGCGAGAATCATAAGGTCGGCCCATGAGATTTTCCTGCCGTATTTCTGCTTGATGGGCCAAAGCAAACGACGCGCCTTATCAAGATTCACATTATCCGGCCAGCTGTTCAGGGGTGCAAGCCGCTGATTGCCAGAACCTCCACCCCCGCGGCCGTCGCCTACACGGTAGGTGCCTGCACTATGCCACGCCATTCGGATGAAGAGCCCCCCATAGTGGCCGTAATCGGCAGGCCACCAGTCCTGCGAATTTGTCATCAAAGCGTAGAGATCTTTCTTCACGGTAGCAAAGTCGAGCTTCTTGAACTCTTCCGCATACTTATAGTCCTTGTCCATCGGATTGGACTTGCAGGAATGCTGGTGCAGAATATGAAGGTTCAGTTGGTTCGGCCACCAGTCTCTATTTGATCCGCCTCCGGTTCGGTGCCCGCCTGTTTTGCCCGTTACGGGGCACTTGCTTCCTTCACTCATGATATCGGCTCCTTTCAGGTCATTAAGTGTGCTGACGAGACCGCCCAAGGCGGATAGATGTGCTAATTAGGAATCATTCCTAATCTCTGGCCAATAAAAATCACTTCTTGCTCTTTCTACATTTACTGCAGACTCCGTAACACTCGAGTCGAAAGCGAAACGGTTGAAAATTGCTTCTTTGCTCTATGTCCAAAGAGGAAAGAGGCAATTCATTCACATAATCCTCAATCCTGCC
The DNA here is from genome assembly GCA_035319385.1 of Thermodesulfovibrionales bacterium. Taxonomy (GTDB): domain Bacteria; phylum Nitrospirota; class Thermodesulfovibrionia; order Thermodesulfovibrionales; family SM23-35; genus DYFC01. The sequence goes on along the minus strand of DATHCU010000279.1, from coordinate 1,070 downwards.
GCACTTCTCACAAATAAGGTTCAGGTGATTTGAAACATTGATGTCATAGCGGTTATCCATATCATAGAACTCAATCTCTCTTATGAGGTCCTCTTTCTTGAGCATGGCAAGAGTGTAATAGACAGTTGATACGCTGATACGGGGTGCGCGCTTCCTAGCCTTCAGCAAAATATCGGCGGCACGCGGGTGAGATGAGTCCTGAGCAAGAATTGAAATGATTTCCCGCCGCTGGAGAGTCAGTTTATATCCCTTTTCTCTCAGGCGGTCTAAAATGCCTTGTTCAATCTTCCTTGCCTTGTCTGTCAGCTTCATAATCGGAATCATTCCTGTTTAAATATAGCCCATTATTGCTGTTTCGTCAATTATGTCTATTAGCAATTGAAGCATTCCGTGTTGTATCAATTTATTTACGGTGAAGAGTTCCGGAAGCAGTTTCCGCCTATAAACATTTCGCTCTTCTTAAAGAAGACATCAGTATAGATCGATAAGTTATTCTCTCTTGGATCTGATCGAAGGGTTATCGATGTTATTGATATTAGGCACTGCTATATTAACTTTGGTAATTGTTGAGTCTTTCCTTTGCGCTATCGGAATGTCACGACACTCTATTTGTCAGTCAGTACAAAATAAACCCCATTTTGAAGAGTCATACCAAGGAAATTAGTTCCGTCAATCCGAACCGCCATAAAGTCACCTGCATAAGTCGCCACCCCTAGCTCAATCTGAAAAGGAATTGAATAAGCTTTTTCTGAATAGAATTCTTTCGCAGATCGGCCCAGATTCTGATAAATGTTGAAGTTATTTAATTCATCCTCGCCAGCGAGTAATCTCTGAATATCGAGGACTCACGAGCCTGCCTCAGCATGACACCAATCTTGAACTGCTCATATCCAGTTTCATATTGATTGGCAAACGCCTTGTCTTTCTGTTTGCGATCATGCACATATTTCTTAAGGTCGCTCATTTCCGTGTCCTCCGCTGCAAATAATCTCGTCTGCATTTCTCCGCCAAATCAATCTCTTGTCGAGGAGTATTCTGTGTCTTTTTGACCAGTCCATGGGTCGTCAGCA
>DATHCU010000278.1:0-7478 GCA_035319385.1 Thermodesulfovibrionales bacterium | reverse complement strand
ATAACGATAGTGGTCCCCTTCATCATCAGGGCGGGCAGCTGATAACAGAGAGACTTGCCTCCGCCTGTAGGCATTACCGCAAAGACGTCCTGCTTGTCCAGTATACTCCTGATGATGCCTTCCTGATTGGGACGGAATTTCTGGAATCCAAAGACAGTCCTCAGGGTCCTGAGCATCTCATCATTGTTGTTAAGGGGGTTATACATGACAGGTAGATATTTTAGCATATGTGAAAATGCGTAGACAAAGAATTCGGTTCGGATGGCTTTCGGTATCCGGCGGTCATACGGATTTTCAAAACCTTTACAATGCGGGATTCGGCCATTATGGAAATTAAGCCGCGATACTATAGAGGATATGTTCAGTAAAACAGATATCAGGCGTCTCACTAAGGGGCCGCCGTAAAGGTTTTGAAAATCCATATGACTGCTATGGGTCTGTAACGATGAGGGCAGGTTTGGACCAACATCCCGGCTCCATCTTGTTATAATAATGCAGAATTGTATCGATAACGTTAAAAAGGAGTTCTAAATGATAATAGGGATCCCGAAGGAAATCAAGAAATGCGAATACAGGGTCGGTATAACACCTTACGGTGTTGAGGAAATAAAGGCAGACCGTCACATTATACTTGTTGAAAGAGGCGCGGGGGAAGGCAGCGACTTCCCGGACAGGGAGTATCTTGATGCAGGTGCTGAGGCAGTTGATAAGCTTGAGCTCTTTGGCAGATCGGACCTCATTGTCAAGGTCAAGGAGCCTTTGCCGGAAGAGTATGACTTGTTCAGGGACGGACAGGCCATCTTTACCTTTCTGCACCTCGCGGCAGTGCGTGAACTCGTTGATCTGCTCCTGAAAAAGAAAATTACCGCGCTCGGGTATGAGACTCTGCAGAAAGACGGAGGACTTCCTCTACTTGCGCCTATGAGCGAGATAGCAGGGAGAATGGCCCCTCTAATGGGAGCTTACTACCTGCAGAGGATACACGGAGGTGAAGGGCTTCTTCCTACAGGTATTCTTGGGGTAGAACCTGCCGGTGCCCTTATACTGGGTGCGGGAGTTGTCGGCACAAATGCCGCGCGCGACTGTGTCGGGCTCGGGATGGATACAGTGGTCATGGATCAACGAATGGAGAAACTGCAGAAGATAGATGAAATGTTCATGGGCAGGGTCAAGACACTGCCGGTCACCATCCACAACATAAGAGAAGAGATAAAGAGGGCGGACATAATCGTCGGAGCTGTGCTGATACCTGGCGGAAAGACGCCGCTGCTTATAAAACGGGAGATGCTGAGGACTATGAAGAAGGGCGCCGTGGTCGTAGATGTGTCTGTTGACCAGGGAGGGTGTTTTGAGACCTCGAGGCCCACTACCCATGATGATCCCATCTATGAGGTTGAAGGGATTATCCACTACATGGTTGCCAATATGCCCGGCGCTTATCCCAAGACTTCGACGATAGCCCTGACAAACGTAACAACCGCCTACATAAAGACGCTGGCAAACGGAGGTATTGAAACCTCCGTCCGTGAGGATTCAGTCATAAGGAGTTCTCTGAACACCTTTAAGGGACATGTGGTGCACAAAGCGCTGGCAGAATCAATGGGGTACATATACAAGGACGTCGATGAGATTTTTTCGGCATAGATGTCTGCTGAAACGGCGCTGGAAACTCGGGAATATCTTAATAGCGGACTTTACTTGTGCTCAAAGAGGGTCTTTACTTCGTTCATCAGTTCATTGATGTCCTTGAACTGACGGTAGACTGAGGCGAATCTGACGTAGGCCACTTTGTCGAGTTCCCGGAGGGAACCCACGACCTCCTCCCCGATCCACGTACTCTGGATTTCCTTGACCCCGAGACCGATCAGCTTCTTTTCGATAGAGTCCGTAATGCCTTCAAGGGTTTCCATGCCGATCGGCCTTTTCTCGCAGGCCTTTTTGAGGCCGGTAAGGACCTTCATCCGGTCGAAGGGTTCACGCCTGCCGTCTTTCTTGACCACCATCGGGATGATGTCATCCACACGTTCATACGACGTGAATCTCTTGCCGCATTTCAGGCACTCACGCCTGCGGCGGATGGCGTCGCCTTCCCTGCTGGTGCGGGAATCAATGACCTTGTCTTCGAGATTGCTGCAGAATGGACACTTCATAATATAAATACTAAATACCAAATCCGAAATACTAAAGTCGGAACAAAGACTACGGGACCAAGTCCGTGAGTTTAGAATTTAGAGTTTCGGATTTCGAATTCATCCTTAATATATTGGAAATTTCTGGCAGAGGGCCTCTACCTTATTCTTCAGCACGCACAAGGCATCCGTATCGGTTCTGTTCTGCAAGACTGAAGACATGATCTCAGCGATTTCCACCATTTCGGTTTCTGTCATTCCGCGCGTCGTGACAGACGGGGTGCCCAGCCTGACGCCGCTGGTCACTGTAGGCGGCCTTTCGTCATAGGGGATAACATTCTTGTTTACCGTTATCCTGGCTTTACCGAGGGCTTCTTCCGCATCTCTTCCGGTGATTTCCTTGTTATTAAGATCTACCAGCATAAGATGGTTGTCCGTACCGCCCGATATAATCCGAAAGCCCTTCTTGGCCAGCTCATCGGCCAGTCTCTTCGCATTCCTGATTACCATCGCCTGATATTCTCTGAACTCCTGGCTCAGTGCCTCTTTCAGGGCCACCGCCTTTGCGGCTATTACATGCACGAGCGGGCCGCCCTGTATCCCGGGGAAGATGGTCTTGTCTATCATCTTGGCGTAGTCGCCTCTGCACATGATCATCCCGCCCCTCGGTCCTCTAAGCGTCTTATGCGTAGTCGTGGTCACAAAATCCGCATACGGAACAGGGGAGGGGTGCAGTCCGGCCGCAACCAGGCCGGCGATATGCGCGATATCCGCCATGAGGTAAGAGCCGGCTTCTTTCGCTATCTCGGAGAAGATCTTGAAATCAATCGTCCGCGAATAGGCACTCGCGCCGACCAGTATGATCTTGGGCTTGTTTTCAAGGGCCAGGCGTCTTACCTCATCGTAGTCGATGTAACCCGAGTCCCTGTTGACCCCGTAGAAAACTATCTTGTAAAAGATACCTGAGAAATTGACAGAGGCGCCGTGCGACAGATGCCCACCGTGGCTCAGGCTCATGCTCAGTATTGTGTCTCCCGGCTTCAGCACTGAGAACAGCACAGCCATGTTTGCCTGAGAGCCTGAATGCGGCTGCACATTGACATGGTCCGCGCCGAACAACTGCTTCGCCCGGGATACCGCCAGATTCTCTATAATGTCCGCGTATTCACATCCGCCGTAATATCTCCTGCCTGGGTAACCTTCGGCATATTTATTAGTGAAAACGGAGCCCTGCACCTCGAGTACGGCCGGGCTCGCATAGTTCTCAGACGCTATGAGAACTATATTCTTCTGCTCCCGCTCAAGTTCCTTTGCAACGGCTTCAAATACTTCGGGGTCTGTTTTTTTCAGATATTCAAATGCCATGATTCTTAATGCGTACCTCTATCTTTGATATTTTGTCGAGTCTCCTCTGGTGCCGGTCTCCCTCAAACGGAGTGCTGACCCAAGTCCTGACAATCTCCTTGGCAAGGTCCCTGCCCACGATGCGCCCGCCGATGACAAGGACGTTGGCGTCATTGTGCATCCTGCTCATCTTCGCAGTAAAAAGGTCATTACAAAGGGATGCCCTTATTCCAGGAAATTTGTTTGCAACAATGGACATGCCAATGCCCGTGCCGCAGATCAGAAGACCTTTGTCGACTTTGCCCGAAGATACTGCCTCGGATACCTTTTCGCCAAAATCCGGGTAGTCTACCGATTCAGGGCTGTCTGTCCCAAAGTCAACAAATTGAATCTGGAGATTGTTAAACAGCGAGAGAAGCTCTTTTTTGAGTTCCACCCCTGCATGATCAGAGCCGATTGCAATTGTCATATAGCGTTTCGAAAAATTAGATACCTTAATATTATCCGAGAGTTTCTTTTGAAGTCAAGGACAGTTCCCGGAAGGCTAGAGTTTCTTTTTCTCTATTCTCGGGAACAGACCCTGGCCTTTATTGACCCGTATTCCTGGTCTGAGTCCGCCCCATTGTGAATCAGTGACGATGTTGACCCCGGATAGTCCTCCTTCGATGTTTAGCTGCTCAAAGATCTTTTCAGCCGTGGACGGCATGAAAGGATAGAGGAAGACGGATGCCAGTCTCAGGGATTCCGCAAGGGTGTAAAGGATATTTGAGAGCGTGTCCTGATCGGTTTCCTTCCAGGGTACAGCGTGCTGAATATATTCATTGATTTCGTTGACAAAGGTCCAGAGCTGCGCGAGAGCGAGATGCAGCTCAAGGTAATGCATATGTTTTTCGAAGCCCGCGGCAAGGCCGGCATCCGGGTTTGTGAACCACGCCTTGAGCTTGCTTTCGAGTCCCTCTCTGTCTTGGCCCGCAACCGGCGCCGGAACAACGCCATCCCTGTATTTTTCGATCATCGTGAGGGAACGGCTCACAAGGTTCCCGAGGTCGTTGGCGAGGTCCGTATTGAAACGCTGCGTCAGCGCCTGCACGGAAAAGTCTCCGTCAAGCCCGAAGGTCACCTCTCTGAACAAGAAGTACCTGAAGGCATCAACCCCGAATTGGTCCGCCATCTGGTTGGGATCGACGACGTTGCCGAGAGATTTCGACATCTTCTTCCCTTCCACCGTCCACCAGCCGTGAGCAAACAGGTTTCTGGGAAACGGCAGTTCCAGGGCCATCAGCATCGCGGACCAGTAGATCGCATGGGTCGTGAGTATGTCTTTCCCGATCAGATGATGATCGGCGGGCCACCAGTCCGTGTGAGGGGGATGCCCGGGTGAGAGATATTTTGTGGCGGAGTAATAGTTCGTCAGGGCATCGAACCAGACATAGGTTACGAAATTTTCATCAAACGGCAGAGGAATGCCCCAGGAGAGCCGCTGCTTTGGCCGGGATATGCAGAGGTCGCCCAGCGGGTTGTTCTTCAGAAAGCCGAGGACCTCGTTCCTTCTCGTCTCGGGCAGAATGTAATATGCATCGTCTTCGATATGACGAAGGAGTCTCTCCTGATATTTAGACATCAGGAAGAAATAGTTCTCCTCGGTTATCTCCTCAACCGGCCTCTTGCAATCCGGGCATTTGCCTTCGACGACTTCCTTTTCGGTCCAAAAACGTTCATCGGGTACGCAGTACCATCCCGAATACATCCTCTTTTCGATCTCTCCCCTGTTGTAAAGATCCTGAAGAATATTCTGTACAACTTCCATGTGACCCTGGTCCGTCGTCCGGATAAAGGAATCATAGTTGATATTCAGCTTTGCCCATAATCTCTTATAGTTTTCGACCATGCCGTCGGCATGCTCTTTAGGGCTCAGGCCTTTCTCCTTCGCCGCCTTTTCGACCTTCTGCCCGTGCTCGTCGGTACCGGTGAGAAAAAATACGTCCTTGCCCTTAAGCCTGTTGTAGCGGGCGAGGATGTCCGCCGCGATGGTGGTATACGCATGCCCGATATGCGGGACGTCGTTGACATAGTAGATTGGTGTTGTTATATAGAACGTATTCATCTATGGCGTACTCTTCTTCTGGTTGAATTTGCGTCTTCTCCGCTTGGGATGCCATTTGCGGTGCTTGTCCTTTTTCGCCTGTGCACCATGCTGCTTCTTGTCCGCTTCCTCGGCCCCCTCCGGCACGGGACCGTCATCCCTTAGTGACAATTCCTCCTCTTCGGGGGAATCGATCAATTCCGCAACGACTTCTTCCACCTGCTCCTCTTCGGAGCTCACTGCTAGTTCTCCGTCCTGGAGGGCCTTATCTCCCGTGCCGCGCTCGGAATATTCATAGCCTAGACAGCACATAAGTCTTCCGCAGACCCCCGAAAGCTTGCCCGTGTTGAGAACGAGTTCCTGCTTCTTGGCCATCTTGATCGAGATCGGTTCAAAGGCTATGAGAAATTTGGCACAGCAGAGTTCTCTTCCGCAGACACCCAGACTTCCGATTATCCTGGCGCCGTCCCTGACGCCTATCTGGCGCATCTCAATGCGTGTCTTGAAACGCGAGGCCAGGTCCTTTACCAGCTCTCTGAAGTCTATCCTCTTCTCAGCGGTAAAGTAGAAAATGATGCGTTTCTTGTCCAGGGTGGCCTCCGTGCTGATCAGCTTCATCGGCAGACCTCTGGCCATTATCCTTTCGAGACAATAGACCTTTGCTTCCTGTTCAAGCTTCTTGTTCTCCTCCTGCTGCTTAAGGTCTTCCTCGGTGACCCTGCGTATTATCTTCTTTAGTTTCCTGCCGGAGTCCTCGATAGTCGAGCTTTCATTAACAACGGTGCCGATGTTCACCCCGAGTTCAGATTCGACTACAACCAGATCTCCTTTGCGCAGGGCGACCCCGTCAGTCTCAAAGTCATATATCTTTCCGCAGGGCTTGAACCTTATTCCCGCAATATCAGGCATTGGCGACATCCATCCTTGCCCTTAACAGTGAACCCGCATAGTTCCAGGTAAGGGATTTATTTAGATTAAAATTGGAATAACCCCGTAAGGCATTCAGTTTCATATAAATTTCTATTATAACCTTTAAGTCCATGGAACTGCTTAATGTATTTATGTAGTCCCGCATGTCTCTGTTGATCAGCGGAGATTCACTATCCGTGATCTTCAAAACCGTCATGTCCCGAAGAAGAAGCAACATGAAATCAAACCAGCGCTCCATCTCTTCCCTGGAAGCCCAGCTGTCCTTTTCAGCATGCAGCATTCCCTTGAGGAGTCCGAAGAACCATTGCCTCTCTTCAATCAGTCCTTCCGACAAGGCATATCCGGGCCTGCCCATCGAAAGACGGACAAGCAATGAAACTGTGCCAGGGTCCGGGAGAACAGAAGTCTTTGATGCATCATCCTTCTTTTTCTTCTTGCCCTGCGAAACATCGGACAGCTGCCGCCCCATAACTTTCTCGATGACCCGCGTGCAGGATTCATCCGAGAGAGGCGTAAAGTTCACGCGGGAACATCGCGACTTTATCGTATCAGGCAGATGGTCAGGGTTCGACGATATGAGGACAATAAGGCTGTTCTCAGGCGGCTCTTCAAGCGTTTTGAGGAAGGCATTCGCCGCATACTGGTTCATCGTGTCCGCGTCGTCAACTATGACAACCTTGTATTTCCCCTCGAACGCCTTCAGCGACAGGGCGTCGTCTATAGCACGTATCTCTTCAATCCTGATCTGCCCGCTTTCGGGTGCAATCAGCAGAAAATCCGGATGAATACCCTTGTCGATCCTAAGACAGGAGGAACACTCGTCGCAGGCGTCAATCTCAGAATCCGTTCCGGCTGATGAAGCGGACAAATTGTCGAGCAATCCCCCAACCCCTGACGGACGACCCTTTCCGATGCAATTGAGGGCTTTGGCAAGATTAAGGGCGGCAAGTTTTTTCCCTATGCCTGATTCACCCGCAAAGATATAGGATGAC
>DATHCU010000277.1:0-7983 GCA_035319385.1 Thermodesulfovibrionales bacterium | reverse complement strand
TGACTTAGGCTAATTCAATTCGTAGTTTTCCTCGAGGAATCTATTCGCATATTTTTCGATGGTGCTGTCGTCACTGAGGAGGGCGTCGAGTTTCCTTACGTATGAGATCAATCTGCCCACCTGGTCAAGTATCTCCTGCATTTCATCCTGCTTCATATTGGCGAGTCTTGCAATGAGGAGGTCTCCCTTTGTCATCAGACTGAAGCCGTTTCTCTTCAAGATCGCGGCAATAAGCTGAACCCTTCTGGAGCGTTTTGAAATATCCGTTGCTCCTCCCGCGAAACGGAAATAGATGTGGTTGTTCTTAGCATTTTCGCTGCAGAAGCAGTCGAGTATGTTGAAATGATACCCGAATTTCATGTTCATGTTTACATATTCCTTTGAGGCCACAGCCACATTATGGAAGACTCTGGTCCTGCTCTCGGTAATGATATCCGGCATTCTGGTCATACTCGTAATGAGGTCGCCCATATTCAAGGGGATGGTCTCGGAATGCCATGCTCCGGGATGCAGCATTCCGCCTATGACTGCCTTCAATGGTATGGACGTTATCTGCTCCACGGAAGCAACCCCTTTGCCGCGCATATCCTCCCTGGAATCGATACCCGCCAAATCCAGACCGCCTCCGATATCAATCACTATGATATCAGCGGGTATAGGCAGCTTGAGTTTCAGCGCAATCCTGTCTTTTACGTTCGCGCCGAATTCGGAGCTTTCAACAAGGGCGGCTATGGATTTTTCATGGATGAATCTGATAACGTCATGTATTGTCTTACACCCCTCAGGTGTAAAGTTGTCCTTCAGCGGATCAATAAGATTAAGAGGGGACACATAGCGCAGTATGTACCTCTTCTTGCGGTATTCATAGACAGACTCCATGTCTGCAGAATTCAAATGCGCTTTTTCGATCAGTTCACTAACGATCCCGTCGTAGACCGCACTGCTCTCATCGTATGCATTCACGGTAACCTCCTGACCGTGGCGCAGAACGCTGGTCGCATTGCCGGCATTAACGATAGCAGGGACTCTGAACTCTCTGCACAGTGATGACATGTGGCTCGTCGGTGTGCCCCTGTCGGTTATGATCGCCGACACATATGGCATGAGCCGAACAAAATCTGATGAATCATGTTTTGCTACGAGCACGGCGCCCTTCGGGGAATGACCAGGCTCATCCGGATTATCCGCGATGAAAACCCGTCCCGCGCCGATCCCTTTCTGGACGACGGTTCCCTGTCCTTTCATAAGAATCTTCTCCGGTCCGGATGGAAGAACCGGAGGCATATAAAGCGGCCTTGCCTCCCCCACCCTCAGTTCTCTCGCCTGCAGAATGAATATACTGCCCTCTTTATCAATAGCCCATTCAATATCCTGAGGTCTCCTGAAGTATCTCTCCACATAGATGGCCTGTTCAGCAAGGGACATAACCTGCTCCCGCGTCAGGGAATTCTTTGACTTCAATTCCTCCGGCGTGTCAATGATCGCGGTCCCGCCCCCGGATATACTGACGGCCATGAATTCTTTCCTGCCCCGTCTTTCCTCGATCAACTCGGGGCTGGCCGCCTTTTTCAGGACATAAAGGTCCGCGTCCGCCTTGCCTTCAACAATGGGTATCCCCAAACCCCAGGCCGAATTGATTATCATCGTCTCCCTGTCTCCCCCGGGATCAGAGGAATAGGCAACCCCGCTTGTTACCGCGTCAACCATCTCCATGCAGCCGACAGCCATCTTCAATCTTCCCATATCATATCCAAAACTCTTCAGATAGGCCGCGGAACGCATCGTAAACAGACTTGCCACGACCTTCTTGTATGCATCTTCCACCTTCTCCACGGCCAGCGGAACGTTCAACAGCGTTTCAAACTGGCCCGCGAAGGAGATTTCTCCGTCCTCTTCTTCCGCGCTGCTGCGCACCGCCAGAGAACAGCTTTCACCGCACCGCTCCCTCGTCCTGTCAAGTGCCGCTCGAATCTCAGCTTCAAGCAACGGAGGTATTTCGCAGTTAGTGATACGAGATCTCAGTTCGCTCAGTTCGGCTTCGTTATGCGCACTTTCCATGCTCAGAGAGGCGACCCTGTCAGACAGCATGTTGTGCCCTATAACTTCATCGAAGGCGTGCGTTGTAATCACAAACCCGTAAGGGACATTCATCTTCAGTGCATTCTTCAGATCAGAAAGCCCGGCACTCTTTCCTCCGACTTCGCGGCGCATGTCCCAGGTTATGTCTTCGAAAGGCACGACCCTCCTGGCAGGACCCGCGGGCAGGTCATATAACGCATTGTGAATCTGCCTGTCTATGCGGCTGTAAACGTCATTAAGGATCGGGTACTTCTGGCGGGTGAGAAGATCGAAATTGCGCAGCGAATCAGATATGGCAGAGGATAACTGGGAATAGGCGCTCTTTATGTACTCTATATCAAAAAGGTAGTCGCCGCCGAGTTTCTCACCCATGTCGGTGATTATCTCCAGTGCCCTGTTATTGTTCTTGAGAACCGCCTTGAATCTCTCAAATACCGCGCCAAATGGCACCGGCCTCTGGGTCGCCCTCTTGATATGTCCGAAGACAGATTTGAGAAAACCGGCAGTGCTCTTCATCACTATTTGCTCAAGGCGCGTTGTATGGAGGCCTTCAGTTCCTTAATCTTTACGGGCTTTGGAAAGAAGTCGAACACATCCCCCCTCAGGGCCTCTATCGCCGTGTCGAGATTCGCAAAGGCTGTAATCATGATGACCTTCGTTTCGGGATAGAGTCCCTTCACCCTTCTAAGAACTTCCATGCCATCTATGCCCCTCATTTTGAAGTCGGTGACAACGATGTCAAACTTCTCCATCTTCAAGCGGTCCAGCGCGGGTCCGGCGTTCGTAAACGTCTCTACCGCATACCCCTCTTTTTCGAGCGCCATTTTCGCCATATCCCCGACAATCTTTTCGTCGTCAATGATCATTATTCTGTGGCTGTCCATATTCCCCTCCCGTTATTTGTGTGCGGGCAATTCGATTGTGAAAGTTGTTCCGACATCTACAGCGCTTTCCACCCTGATCGTACCCCTGTGATTTTTTACAATCCCGTAGCTGATAGACATTCCGAGCCCAGTTCCATCCACGCCCTTCGTAGTGAAAAACGGATCGAATATGTTCGGCAGCACCTCCGGCGGTATCCCGGATCCGGTGTCCTTGACTTCTATAGCTACAGTGTCCTTCGATTCGGAGGCATTACTTGCTATAAAGATGGTGCCGCCCGGCGTCATCGCCTGAACGGCGTTCTCCATCAGATTCACAAGCACCTCCTGAATCTGGGGTTCGTCAATGAAGACGTGTGGGATGGAAGGGTCCAGGGAGAGGCTCAACTCGATATCGGATATGTCCAAAACGTTCTGTATCAATTTGACGGATTGCTGTATTGTGTCGTTGATGTCCGCCTCTTTTAAATGAACCTCCCGGGGCTTGGCAAAATCGAGCAGATGTTTCACCGTATCTTCAATCCTCTTTGTCTCTTCTTCAACCCGCGTCATCAGTTCAATCATCTGCTCCCTGCTCAGAGAATCGTGCATCTCGATGAAATTCTGGGCGACCATTGAGATGTTGTTAAGGGGGTTCCTGAGTTCATGCGCCACTCCAGCTGTAAGGATGCCGAGTGATGCAAGTTTCTTGGACTGGATTATCTCCTCCTCACGGTTCTTCAGTTCCTCGGACATGACGTTTATGGCCCTGAGGACGGATCCGCATTCATCTCTTGACGTAACATCCTCAATCTTTGTGAAATCTCCTTTTGATATGGATATCGCCAGCCCCTCTATCGTCCTCATGGAATTCACTATGTTTCTTGAGATGAGACGTCCTCCCACCGCGGACAGCAAGAGTATCACAAGAAAAGAGATCAGTAGTATCTTCTTTGATCTCAGAATAATGTCGTTGACGTTCTTTCTCTCGAGCTGAGTGATCGTCTTGAAAAAATCCCTGAGATTGCGGCCTTCCAGCCTTAGTCTGAGATCGGACTGCGCGCTCCTTGTTTTGCGTCCTTTGGCGTCTTCTATTGCCTTCGAATATCTGTCGATAAACGTTTTCAGCTGGGTCAGATTCTCCGCCCCGATGGCCCGCTCGATATCATCTCTCACGGTTTCGATGGATGCAAGGGTAGACTTTATATTTTTGTCGATCTCATCGAGCGAGGTCGTGTCCTTGAAGAGGAAGAAGTTCTTTTCCGCGAGCCTCATCTCAAGAAATGAAGCATTGAGATCGTCCGCGATCTCGACAAACTTGAGCTTGGTCAGGGTGACATTCATGTTATCGAGAGAGAAGATGCCTATCAGCATAATGAAAATGATGTTTACAACATAGGACAGCATGAGCTTGTGTTCTATCTTCATTGCGTTTTCAATGCCTCAATAGTCCGGCACGGAATACCTCGGGGACTCGGCCTGCTCTTTTCGCACCGGCCAGTACCACATTATCCCGTCGATAATCATCAGCAAGCCTACAATCACGAGTATCGCGTCAAAGGCCGTGGACAGGCTGAAGCCAAAATAGTTGATCAGACCGAACCCAAGGCTCGACAGGGCAACGCCCGTCCGGAAAAAGGAAAGCCCTGTCCTTGCGCGGGATGCGATCGTCCTGTAGCAGGAGGCCACTGTTCGGTGAGCCGCTAGAACATTTCTCTCACGGGCCAGGTGAATACGCTCCTTGTACGAAGGAGTGGGCTTGAGAATCGTTGAGTAGCACCCCAGAAAATCGGCGAGGCGGCCGAGCATCGTCTTCTGCGGGGTCACAATCTTACACACACCTTCGACAGAATGATACTCCTCCAGGAATTGAAGGGTGGCCGAAGTGACTTCGACCAGCGTTTGTATCCCGGGAGGTCTCATGCCGCGCCTTCTTATCTTCAGATATCCGATCAACCCGAAGAGAGAAAGAGAGACGCCGGCTGCGACCATTAACCAATAGAACACCATGCCGGAAGGCTGAGTCCTCATCAATATGTTCGATAAAGCGATTATACCCAATCCCCATCTCATGAATGAGAGATTCGTCCTGCCCTTTGCCAGGTTCGATCTGTAACATGCGAGCCTGGTCCTCCAGTGCGCCATCGTGTTCCGCCAGAAGGCAAGGTTTGTTCTGTCCGTCCCCACAAGCGCCCCCGGTTTCCCATTGAGAAAGTCCTGTATAAACCACTGAACATCTTCAAGAAGGGCCACGCGGAACTCAAGCCCTCCCGTTTTGATGACAGTCTTCAACCGGTCACTGATAGCCGTATCTTCAGGATCGCAGGAAGCGACAATAACTGTATTGCCCTCCTGAATGACGGGAAACCACCTGCCGTTTGAAAGCGCTTCTGAGCCCATGCTCTCCAGGAGTTCGGGAGGCACAGGCAGCCTTTCGTCATACTCGATATAAGCCAGCTTGTAATGATCTGAAAGAGCCTGGAGCAAGGCGCACTTTGCAATCCCCTGCTCATGAACGAGGATCTTCTCTATATCGATGCCTCTGGCAGACACCGCCTCTTCGGCCGCAAGATACGCCTCTCTGGAAATCTTACCCCGTTCCAGCAAGGCACTGAGCCGGCCAACATGTGTCTTCTCAGAGGGAGTGTCATTCAATATCATCGCTGAAACTGACCTTTCCCCAAAGGCGGCTCGGTCTGCCGTAGTCGGGTATTGCGATTTCAAGTTCTCCAAAACAATAAGGAAGCTGTCTCCTAATTTTCTCTGCGGGAATGTGCCAGTATAGTCCATCGGCAATGAGCGCAAGGCCGATGAGCAATATTGCGGACTCGGCCACGGTCCACGCAATATTCCCGGCGCCAAAGTAGACGAGAAGACCGGTGCCCACCGCGCTGAAGTTCATTCCGGTCCTGACAAAACTCAGTCCCGTTCTAGAACGCGCCATGATCGTACGCAGCCTCGACATTACATTCCTCCTCTCCGCAAGAACGGTCCTTTCAAGGGCCAGACCTGTTGTTCCCCATATGCCGGGCGCATGTCCGGCCTTGATGGGGAGCGGACCCGCAATGAAACTCCTTCCCTCAGGCTCTTTGTGAACTGGCGGCAGGATATTGTCCCAAATGCTTGTCTTCTCCGAGGCGGCCGCTACTGAGTCAAGGCTCTCTTTTCCTGCCTGCCTTCCGGGCACATACCAGTAAAGCCCTTCAAGCACCATCACGCTTCCCGCTATCACCAGCCCATAGCTGAATATGTCCCATGAGCCCCCGTGGAACTGCCTCAGCAAAGCGATCCCTAAGCCTATGAAGCCGATGCCTGTACGTGTGAACGCAAGACCCGTACGCGCCTTGGACATCAAAGTCCTGTAGAATGAAAGCAGTGTCCTTTCCTCTGCCAGATCGGTCCTGTCGTTTGCGAGAAATCGTCTGCGCATCACTGGTGAGAGGTCCCTCCACTTGCTGCGCAGGCTATCAGCTCCCGGCACGGAGTGAGTGCGTGTAAAGGAGAATCTTCCTTCCGGCTCGGAAACCTCCAGCACGGTTGTATCACATGTCGATGTCGTGCAAATCTTTGACAATCTTATTCTGCCGATCTTCCTCGACGGCAGGTACCACATGAAACCGTCGACAGTCATCACAAGTCCCGCTGCCAGGAGTACCAGATCAACTATGGCCCTGTATCCGGGTCCGAAAACCCTGAAGAGCAGAATGGATATTGCTATTAGAGAAAGCCCCGTTCTCAGAAACCCGAGTCCGGTCCTACCCTTTGAAAGAGATGTTCTGTAGCTGGCAAACTGGGACCTCCTGTATGCCAGAAACGTCCTTACCTTTGCGAGCTGTGTCCTGCCGGATGAAGCAGGGAAATGGGGATTGATATCCTGGTTGTTCTCAATAATCCGGATGATATCCGAAGGCAATGCAACCCTGAATTCAATCTCACCCATGTCTACGGCCTTTCCTATATCCTGGGGAAACTGGGCTGAGGAGGGGTCATATGCAATAATCGCCGTTTTGCCCTGAGATGTGGCAACAGGAACCCAGAGGGCTGTTTTGAATCCTTCCAGGTCCGGCCAATCCGGCTTCGCCCTGGATATCTGAATATCTTCATCGAACTCGGCAAACGGATATCCGTAGTATTCAGAAAGGCAGAACAGTATCTCATGTCTTGGGACACCTTTTTTTAAGAGTAACTCCTCGATATATTCTCCGGAAGTCCGGGCTTCCTCCAGACTTTCACGCAAGACCCTTGCGGAAATGATACCTCTCCTTGTTAGTCTTTCAAACTTGCCATTCGACATATCGCTGCTCTCGCCTCTCATCCGCAATTAAAAGAGCCGATATAGGAAAATCTTGGGGGGGATGACCTATATCGGCTCTGCACACTTTAATGCCAGTGCTAGGCAGAAGAATCCCTCGGGGAATCTTCATATGGTAATACTCTTGCATCCTGAAAATTATTGTATCTGTATCTTCTTCTCCTTTGACTTGGCTTCTTCGGATTTAGGGACCCTTATCTCAAGAATTCCGTCTTTGAAATTTGCCTTCACCTTGTCCATCTGAACCTCTGTCGGCAATCTGAAACTGCGGGAAAAAGAACCGTAGGAACGCTCCATCCTGTAGTAGTCCTTCTTCTCGACTCTTTCCTCATGCTTCTTCTCCCCGGAAATAGTCATCGTGCTGTCGGTCACACTCACATTTATGTCATCCTTGTTCATTCCTGGCAGTTCCGCCTTCACAACAACAGTGTCCCCTTCTTCAAATATATCTACCGAAGGTGACATTTCTTCGTAGTCGGTTGAACGGAATCTAGGGACCCAACGGGGCCGCATCATCGCAAAGGGCCTCCTCAAATCTTCGTCAAACCACCTCTCAACCGGTTCGAAGCGCGAAACAGGCCTTGACGGTTCGGTTTTCGAGAGTTCTTTCCCTTCCTGTTTTGGCATAGGACACCTCCATGCATTAAAATTCTGGCGCGAAGAACATCGAAGATGTCATCCGCTGCCGGTATTCAAGCAGGATTAGTGCCATCACATAAGATATCGTTTTTA
>DATHCU010000276.1:0-3373 GCA_035319385.1 Thermodesulfovibrionales bacterium | reverse complement strand
ATAGAGGGCCTGAATGAAAAAGATCGGGATAATAGGTAAGACAGGAAAACAGGAGACAATCGACATCATTAGGGAGCTTGCGCCCTGGTTGCGGGAGAAAGGGCATGAGGTATACGTGGACATAGAAAATGCCGCGCTGTTGAATGTCGAGGGAACTCCCAGATCGCAGTTCCCCGAGCTGGTCGAGATGATCATAGTAATCGGTGGAGACGGAACGATGATCAGCGTTGCCAGGCTGGCCGCTGAAAAAGGGATACCGATACTCGGCGTGAACGTGGGAGGTCTGGGTTTTCTCACTGCGGTCTCAAGGGATGATGTCCGCAAGGTGCTTGAACGGGTGCTGGTTGACGATTGCCAAGTCGAGGAACGGATCATGCTGACGGCGTGTGTTCTTCGGCACAGCGAATGTATAGCGGAATTCATAGTCATGAATGACGTTGTTGTGAACAAAGGGGCTCTTGCAAGAATAATTGATCTCGAGACTTATGTTGATAACGTGTATGTCAGCACCTTCAAGGCTGATGGGCTGATCGTATCGACGCCGACGGGTTCCACTGCATATGCGCTCTCCGCTGGCGGGCCTATTCTCTATCCGACAATCAACAGCATAGTTATCGCTCCGATCTGCCCTCACACGCTGACTAATCGTCCGATTGTGCTTCCGGATAACGTCAAGGTAGAGATCATGCTCAAGTCTTACAACGAGGATGTGTTCCTGACTCTGGACGGACAGGTCGGTTTTTCGTTGAGACAGAACGATATTATCGAAGTCAAGAAATCCAATCACAGGTCCCGGCTCTATGTTCCCTGCGAGAGAGACTATTTCCAGATCATCAGGGCGAAACTGAGATGGGGTGAACGATAAGAATGACAGTCAGAAGGCAGGCGAGAGATGAGACAAGCTGATACGCATCTGCTGGAGAAGATAGTAAACGCTCTTGAATTCTATCAGGCGCTGGGGTTCAAGAGGTTCCCGATAAATATCCAGGCGGCGGACTCGGGTAAAAGAGCAGCAGGAAGAAACCCCGGAGTACGGCGCAAAGCGCCGTCGGTGAACGAGGCTCCGGCGTCTCCTGAAGCGTGCGACTCCGCTGGAAAAGAGGCACTGCTGCATGCCATCCGCGAGGAGATTGGCGACTGCAAGAGATGCAAGCTTTGCCAGAAGAGGACGAACATCGTCTTTGGTGAAGGTAATTCGAACGCCAGGCTGATGTTTATAGGCGAAGCGCCTGGGAGGGAAGAAGATCAGCAGGGCAGGCCCTTCGTAGGCGATGCGGGAATGGTCCTGACGCGGCTTATAAATAAGATGGGCTTTCAGAGAGAGGATGTCTATATCGCAAACATCGTCAAATGCAGGCCGCCTCTGAACCGTGACCCCGAACCCGATGAAATCGGGATATGCAGGTCTTTTATCGAGAGGCAGATAGATATTATAAGCCCGGAGGTGATAATGTCCCTCGGCAGAATTTCGACCATGACGCTTGCGGACGATATGAAGCTGCGTATTACCGCTGTCAGGGGGAAATTCATGTCGTACAAGGGCATTCCCGTTATGCCAACATTCCATCCCGCCTATCTTATCAGGAATCCGAAGGACAAATGGCTCACATGGAACGACGCGCAGAAGATAATGGAGAAGCTGGGGATTTCATCCTGATCGAAGAGCTGAACTGAGGTCCTTTCTTCCGGACTGGTGTCAGACACAATATTTCACGCGGGCACGTGTCCCTCTTGGTGCTGTCCTGGTGCGTCTGCTCAATTTTATTAATCTCAAGAAATGGCGACGGGTATTTAGGTAAAATATAAGATAGATATGTTGGAACACCTAAGCAATACGTGTCGGCGCATGCTGTTTCTTCTCTTCTTCTGTGCTTCGATTGCAACAATGCAGGCCGATCGCTCGTATGCAATTACCCTCGACAGGGTGCTCGCGACGATCGGTGACGAACTGATAACGTACGGAGAATATCATAAGTTTGCCGACGGCATGACGGATGTTGAGAAGAAGGATGCGATTGACGAGAAGATCCTCAGGGTTCTGATCGAAGATAAACTGATGCTCTCCGAGGCCAGGAGGCTGGGCGTGGATGTGGGCGAAAACGAAGTGGATGGGGCAATTGCGGAACTCAGGTCGCAGCAGGGTCTTTCACCCGAAGGGCTGAAGGAAATGTTAGCCGCTGAGGGGTTCAATGAGTCGGGATTTCGGACGATAATGAAGGACAAGCTCAGGGTTTCCAAACTCATAGGTCTCGAGGTCGACTCAAAGATCTTTGTGACGGATGGGGAAAAGAATGATTACTACATGGCTCATATTCTGGACTACATAAGCAAGCCGGAAAGCATCGAACTTAAAGCCGTCTTTCTGAGATTGGAAGATAACGCGTCTGTCACCGAGGTGACGGACCTGAAGAGAAAGGCCATGAAGATAGTGTCCCTGCTAAGGCACGGGGACAATTTTGAGCAGATAGTTGAAGAATATTCGGATGAACCCCTGAAGAGTCAGGAAGGCAGGATGGGCACGTTTAAGAGAGGAATGCTCGTCCCTCCGTTAAATAGCGTTGCGTTCTCACTGCAGGAAGGTCAGACGAGCGATCCCATATGGGTTAAAGAAGGCGCATACATCCTTTACGTTGCCGCGAAGAACGGAGATGGCTATAAGTCCTTTGACACGGTCAAAGAAGACATTACCAAGAAGATTTATGGGCAGAAAAGAGAAACAATGATGAATGATTGGATTAAAATGTTATGGGAAAGATCACGGGTAAAAGTAAACCTGAGCTGATAATCGCTTTTCTTCTTATCCTTGCGGTGTTTTTTGCCGGACGTGTCTCTGCTGCGTCCCGGGATATCGAGTTGTTTGACAGGGGATACGGATATTACCTCTCGTATCAGCCTGAAAAAGCTGCCGAGACCTTCAAAGCATTCCTGAATGAATTTCCCCAAAGCTCGGCTAAAGATGCGGTTATGTTTTGGCTGGGCAAGTCTCTTATTCAGATGAAGTCATATGAGGAGGCAGAGAAGATTCTCTCAGAACTGAGAGAGAAATTGCCTGATAGCCCTTTTGCTGGATATGCGCTCCAGGAGATAGATACGCTGAGAAAAGCCAAGTCCGGGAATGAAGTATCGAAGCCGCGGCCTGAAGTGAGCAGTGCTCCAAAATCTGATGAGAGCGAAAGTACTGGTAATGTTCAGCTTGCGGCAGAGAACCAGAGGGCTGAGATATTGGAGGCAAGGGTGAAGAGGCTCTCGGAGAAGAAAAAGAAGCCTGCTGATTTGGAGGAGAAGGCGAAAGAACTGGAGGCTGCGAGACAGAGATCCGAAGAGCTTCAAAAGAAGGTCAAGGACCTGGAAGAGGAGAAGAAGAAGTCTGATG
>DATHCU010000275.1:0-4772 GCA_035319385.1 Thermodesulfovibrionales bacterium | reverse complement strand
TAAGGCCGCGATGAAAAAAGGACAGAAGGTAACGCTGGTCGGGTTTGGCACATTTTCTGTCTCGAAAAGGAAATCTAGAAAGGGCCGCAATCCTAGAACTGGTGATGTTATTACAATTCCTGCTGGCAAGATTCCGAAGTTCACTGCAGGGAAATCTCTTAAAGATTATATAAAGTAGACTGATAAGTAGGAATCAATCGTACAATTAAACGGGGGCAATTTTGATATTGCCCCTGTTTATTACCGTTGCATCAGGGTTTTGTCTGCAGCAGGATATAATCCCTTACAAAGGCTTCTTCATCCTCGCGGGCTGACAGATGTCCCCTGAGTTTCTCCTCCAGGAGCTTCTTCAGAATTTCTGAGTACACGGGTCCCGGCTGAATGCCCATCTTCTTCAGGTCATCGCCCCTTAAAATGGGTTTCACAATCCTCAACTCCGTCAGATAATGAGATATCACCTTCTGTTTCTGCCTGTCCTTGCTCAGGGCCATCAAAAACAAAATGACCTCGAGACTCAGTGCACTGAATTGTTCATAGACAGCCACAGCATCGTCGGACGGGAACTTCCTGAGGATGATCCTTGCGCGGTAAATGCCGTTCACTATCATATTCCTGAACTTTGGCGGCGGGGCAAGCCTTTCAACAGCGGCTTTTATCTCATCTTCTTTCAAACCTGAAAGCAATGCCATGGTGCACAATATCCCCTTCTCCGTCTTTTCTTCAAGAAACAACAGATTAAACCAGGCGAGCGTCTCCTGCAGGGACTTCAGCGTGGCTTCGAGCTCTTCGGTAAAGAGCAGCTTGCCATGAATAACCTTAAGCAGACCGTATTCTGAGAGTTTCTTCAGGGTCTTCACCGGCTCGGTCTCGTTGAACGACAAACGCAGTTCCTCGAAGAGTCTAGGCCCCGAAAGCATGTTGAAGAGGCTCATCTCAAGTGCGGACTTTATGAGATTCTCCGTATGTCTGCTGATCTTGAACCCGAACCTCTCGGCGAACCTGACAGCCCTGAATGCCCTGGTAGGGTCCTCGATAAAACTCAGGTTGTGCAGAACTCTGATAGTCTTTTCCCTGAGATCCCTCTGCCCCCCGAAGTAGTCGATCAGTACTCCAAAGTCCCGGGAATTCAGTTTGACCGCAAGGGTATTAATCGTGAAGTCTCTACGATAAAGGTCTTTCTTTATGGACGAAGTCTCAACCTTGGGGAGCGCCGCCGGGGATTCATAGTACTCGGTCCTCGCCGTTGCAACATCGACCTTGAGTTTATCGACAAATATCTGCGCGGTGGCGAACTTCTGATGTGTCCTCACCTTGGCCCCCAGTTTCTCACCCATCCGCCTTGCAAAGTCGATTCCATCTCCCTCTATTACAATATCCAGGTCGAGATTCTCCTCGCCCCTCAGCAGGTCTCTGACAGAGCCCCCGACAAGATAAGCGCCATAACCGGATTCTTCGGCCACATCCCCGGAGAATTTCAGAAGCTCGTATATGCGAGTGGGGAACTTTTCTTTAAGCCATGATGAGAGATTCCTTCCCATAGTGGGCTTCTCTCTGGTTATGGTCTCCTCTATTCTCCTGCGCCTGAGGAACTCCTCATAAAGAGTGCGCAGAAGGTCGGTCCTGGTTATTGCACCGATAATCTTCTGATCGTCAATCACCGGCATGAACCGCTGGTTCTGTTCGATCATTATGGTCTCCAGCTCCCTGATGGGCGTATTCGGACCGACCGTCATTGCATCGGTGGTAGAAAAATCCAGCACAGTGCTTTTTCCGAACCCGTGGAAAATGGCCTTTTCAACAACCTCGCGTGACATCAACCCCAGGTACAGTTCCTCCTTCAACACCGGCAACACATTCACGCCATAACGTGTCATCACCGTATCCGCATCCTTTATCGGTACATCGTATTGTATACTGATAACAGGCCGCGTCATGATGTCGGAGGCCACTTTCCCGGGTTTAACGTTCGTCCTGATTATCTCCAGCAGCCTCTCTTCGATCACCTCGACAGATGCCTCTTTAACTGTCGCCGACGCAGCAGTGGCATGCCCGCCCCCTCCGAACTCTGACATGACCTTTGCGACATTGAGTTCAGGCGCTTTGCAGCGGGCAACCAGAAGGATCTTACCTTCCATGCCAAGAATCACGAACACAGCATCTATGTCTTCCATATCCATCATCCTGTGGGCCAGGTGAGCGGCATCGCCCACGTATTGTTCGCGGATCGCCTTCGCAATTCTTATGCGTATGCCCTGAAAGACGACTTCCGTTGATGACTGGACAAGTTCATTCAGGATATCGAGCTCTTCCAGGCTCAGTTCCATCTTCAGAAAACTCGATGTAATATTGAGATTGGCCCCCCGTTTCAGCAGGTACGCAGCCGCAAGCAGGTCCCGTTCAGTAGTCGACGGGAACAGCATGGACCCAGTCTCCTCGTAAATCCCCAGGGTGAGAATGGTCGCCTCCATAGGCGTGGGATGCAGTTTTCTCTCCTTCAGCATTTCGGTAAAGATCGTGGCCGTAGCTCCGACCTGCTCAATCCTCTCCACCTCTCCCCTGATATCGCCTTTTGTGAACGGATGATGATCATAGATATGAATCTTCAACTGTTTGTTCCCTAGCAGTTCAGCGAGCGGACCTATCCTGCCGGGCACCTTAGTGTCCACGAGAATCAGTCGCCTAACCTTGTCCAGTTCTATGTCTTTGATCCGCTTTATCTTTACGGGTTGGAAAGCTTCGAGAAAATCCCTCAGTTTCTTTTCCTGTGAACCCGGAAACACGATCTCGGCATCGGGATAGATCTTTCTTGCGGCGACCATGGATGCAAGCGAATCGAAGTCCGCGTTTATATGAGAAGTTATTATATCCATACCATATTGTAAGCATGCCGATGCTTTATTGCAAAAGTTGCCGTCCGAAAACGTTTGTCGCCAAGGCCGGCGCAATGGTCCACCTGCCAGTTAGTCATTGAATAAAACAAAATGAAAGGTTAAAATTACTGACTCATGAAAATAATAAGAACCAAGAAGGATCTGGCGGTCTTTCTGAAATGCCTCAAGGAACGAGCCTCCGGCGTCAGCCCGGAGATCGAGAAGAGGGTGAAAGCCATACTGGATGACGTGAGGACGAACGGCGACAGAGCGGTCCTCAAGTACACTCAGGCCTTCGATAAAGTGAAAGCGGGAGAGCTGCGGATATCGCCTGCCGAAATAGCATCTCACGCGCAAAAGGCGGACTCTCGAACAGTGAAGGCCCTTCGGCTGTCTGCCGCCAGGATAAGGCGGTTCCACCAAAAACAAAAGGAAAAGTCCTGGTCTTTCTCTGAGCAGGGCACGCTTCTGGGCCAGGTGATAAGGCCTGTCGAGAGAGTGGGAGTCTACGTTCCCGGCGGAAAGGCTTCTTATCCCTCGACCGTTCTGATGAATGTTATACCCGCACAGGTGGCCGGCGTTCGACAGATAACGGTCTGCGTGCCTACCCCAGGGGATGAAATCAATTTTGATGTAATGGCAGCGCTCAATTTGCTCGGAGTAGAGCAGGTGCACAGGATCGGCGGGGCTCAGGCGATAGCTGCAATGGCTTATGGCACTGAGACTGTGGAAAAGGTCGACAAGATTGTGGGCCCCGGCAACATATATGTGGCCATGGCAAAGAAAATGGTCTTCGGAAGCGTTGACATCGATATGATTGCAGGGCCGAGCGAGATACTGATTATAGCCGATAATTCGGCGAATCCTGTTTTCGTGGCTGCAGACCTTCTGGGCCAGGCGGAGCACGACGAACTGGCATCGTCCGTCCTGGTGACCGATTCCGGGGATCTTGTACGCGCTGTCAATATGGAACTAAAGAAACAACTTGGGATGTTGAGAAGGAAAGAGATCGCGGGAAGATCCCTTGCGAATTATGGAGCGATTATAAGGACAAATGATATGGATTCCGCTTCGGAGATAGCCAATGCCATAGCACCTGAGCATCTTGAGATCATGACCAGAAATCCTGAAAACCTTCTTCCCCAGGTCAGAAACGCGGGCGCTATCTTCCTGGGTGAGTGGACACCGGAGGCCTTGGGAGATTATGCGGCCGGACCAAACCACACTCTGCCGACAGGAGGGACTGCCCGTTTTTCCTCCCCCCTCGGAGTATATGATTTCGTTAAGAGATCAAGCCTCCTCAGTTTCACCAAAAAGGGTTTCCAGAAGTTGGCGGATACAGTTGAGACAATTGCCTTGGCAGAGGGACTCGAGGCTCATTGCAATTCCGTGCGTTTCAGAAGAGAAAGATAGCAGGCCGGCCTATTTATTTTTGCAGCTGATGAATTAACCCGATCTTCGTATGCGGTCTATGATTTCCGTCGTTGAAATGCCTTTGATATAGGGGAGACTCAGAGTCTCTTTTGCTATGTCTGACCCGACAATGTCCTCTGTTTTCCAATCCCCGCCTTTTACCAGGACATCCGGTCTCACAAGTTTTATGAGGTCATACGGGGTATCTTCGTCGAAGAGCACGACGTAGTCCACCATCGCCAGGGATGTCAGGATCTCTGCCCTGTGTTCCTGCGGATTGACGGGTCTGCCCGGCTTTAGAGCAGAGACAGACTTGTCGGAGTTCAGTCCGATGATAAGGACATCTCCGAGATTCTTTGCGTCAAGCAGATACCGGACGTGGCCCACGTGGATGATATCAAAGCAGCCGTTTGTGAAGACGATCTTTCTGCCGGTGGCCCTCAGTTTTTCGAGAACCTCAGCCAGTTCCAGTCTGTCAACCAGTCTTCC
>DATHCU010000274.1:0-10360 GCA_035319385.1 Thermodesulfovibrionales bacterium | reverse complement strand
TGGGGAATCATTACCATCTCCTCATCTCGACGCCGGAGAGGATATTGTCCAAAGCGATGCATTTCATCGGCTCAGGATATGGCAGCTATCTGAGGCGATATCGCGGCTGGATCGGACACGTCTTCGCCGGGAGATATAAGTCTGTATGCGTAGAGAAAGAAAGTTATTTGCTTGAGCTAAGCAGATATATCCATCTAAACCCGGTAAGAGCGGGTTTTGCAATAAAGCCGGAGGAATACCATTGGAGCAGTTACCGGCAGTATATCGGAAAAGAAGAGAGTGTGAAATGGCTTCAAACAGCATAGCTGCTTTCGGAATATGGAGCGACATGCAGGATTGCGAGAAATCGTTATAAGGAGTTCATTGAGGCAGGAATAGATAAGGCTGAAGAATACCCGGTTGAGCGTATTGTGGGACAGGCGGTAATGGGCAGTGAAGGATTCGTCCGGAAAGTGATAAACAAAGTCGGCAAAGAACAAAGACCTCAGGATGTGATTGCAGAGAGGATTTTTTCCGGAAAGCCGGAAGTGGACGAGTTATATCGTGCGGTATGTGAATATTACGGAGTTGGCAGCCTTGCAGACAATAGAGCGGAGGAAATGTTTGTATGCCTGGCGAAGGAATCCGGAAATGCTTCTAACAGGGAAATTGCAGAGAGGATTGGAGTAAAGAGCCCGTCTGCGGTAACACATCGGTACCTGAGAATCTTGAGAAGAGTGAAGGAGGGTAGAAAGGCGCGAAAGCAATGGGATAAGGGAAAAGCGGTCATCTTGTCACGTTTCAAGGGCTGACCCCATTTATCATATAGGAATGACATTATCAATAAGAACTAACGTGTGAATGCGTCCCGTATCTTTCCACTAATATCTACCACTTTCCCTGTTACCGTATCGCCATCGACCGTGATCAATACGAAATGATGAAAGCCTCCATCCTTATCTGAAACATATAGTGGAGCACCACCGCCTCCCGTGATGATTTGTATAATGCCGTCTACGGCTTTTCGTAAATATAGATGCTCGTGCCCGACAAAGACCATATTTACTTTGGATTCGACAAGAAGCGCCTCCAGACGGTCGCGTTCGGCGGGATACTTGTCCATGCTTTCCTCGTAATAATTTCCTTTACCCTTTTCGGGATATAAGGGATGGTGAACAAACACAAATTTATGCTTGTATCCCGGAGTCGACAAAATGCCTTTAAGCCATTTGTATTGCTCATCCGTTATCTTCTTTTCCTGGCCGGGAATGTTAGAATCCAAACAGACAAAGAGGGAATCTCCAACCCCAAATGAATAATAGAGCTCGTTCCCCGGCAGATCCACCTCCTTTTTATAGAGATCCTCGCCCATAAACGCGTCCACGTCATGGTTACCTACCGTGAGGAAATACGGTACAGTTATCGGCCTCGAT
Source organism: Thermodesulfovibrionales bacterium (assembly GCA_035319385.1). Classification (GTDB taxonomy): domain Bacteria; phylum Nitrospirota; class Thermodesulfovibrionia; order Thermodesulfovibrionales; family SM23-35; genus DYFC01. Next base: position 8,948 of record DATHCU010000274.1, on the reverse strand, counting down.
CTTTTCCAGAACTCCGCCCACAGTTTCGGGGCAGGCAGAAATATCATGTCACCGGTATTAACTACAAAGTCAGGCTTGAATTCCATTGCACGCTTGACAAGCCTGCTATATGTATCGCCTCCGCTTCGGATATCTCCCAGAACAACAAAGGAGAAACGACCGTGAATCTTCTTAAGCTCATCGAGTCTCTGTCCTAAGGTCCTAACCTTACCTGCGTAAACAGAACCCGCACTTAGGCAAACAACCAGAAGCAACAGAACGCATTGCCTTACAAAACGACTTGTCAGGACCCCTCTAAGCTTTCTAATTCCCATCAACACAGCATCCACCTCAGGAAAGAATAGGTATCTACTCATTTATTTTAACTTTTTTGTGTCTGCATCAATACGGTCCTTAGCGGCGGCTGGTACGGGTAGGCCGGACGGGCTACACATCACGGATTATGCCGCTCTCTTCATTGTTCATGCAACAAACAAGTTCTGACCCCTTTCGTTTCCAGGTTCATCGCAACGGACACCGCGATTCCCCGGAGAAAGTCACCGATTATCAAGATTATGATGGGCATGACATAAAGATGCGTCAGTTGGAAGCCAATGCCTTTCCGAGATGGCGGTCACGGACATCAAAAGGCACCATCTGGTGCGTCGGCCCGTGGTTCGAGGCATTATGTCCCACAATATACTCTCTATTTCAGAACGTCAATCCTGTAAAATCAGCGGGTTACAAAATGGTACTCTTCTTGCTACGTATAATGTTCAAAATGGCTGTTGAAAAGAGACTGCTGATGTGATCAATAGATTTCGAAATAATTCTTAGAAAAACTGTCTGGGAACAACAGACGAAGGGAGGGGTCCCGTGGAGTTTCTATGGTTTATATTAATCGGTTTGGCTGCCGGATGGTTGGCAGGCCAATTGATGAGGCGCGGAGGGTTCGGAGTCATAGGGGATATCATTGTTGGGGTGATCGGTGCACTGCTTGGCGGCTATCTGTTTCGCACTCTCGGTATTTATCCGGGAGGTGGTCTACTCGGCAGTTTTGTCGTCGCTACTGTCGGCGCAGTGATCCTGCTATTTCTGCTCCGTCTCATTAAGAAGACGTACGTTTAGCATCGTGGTAATGCTATTTGAGTTAATGGATGATCCCGGGGAAAGGGAGGTTACTTCATCGACACGAACTGGATCTTAAGGGCCACATTATCTGACATCCCCTTGAAAGCATCGAATCATCCGGTGACGTTATCTTTAGAATCGCGAATGCCGATCAAGCCAGAAATGACGGTCATAAGGGATTTGTCCACTTACCACTGAGCAATAAGATCGCCGAAAATCATGAAGAGGTTATATAATTCCTTCTATTTGCTGCTATTCTGTTCTTTATTGATATTTGTCAGTTTTAAATTGACGACCTATCTGGTCTTCAGAGTAGATCCTTCACCAAGGATTTCGTTCACTCCGGAAAACATCAGTTTTGGAGCGGTGAAGGTCGGAAGTATATCTCCACAGATGGGCATAACAATCAAGAATATCGGCAGATCAGAACTGACAATACTTTCAGTGACTCTATCCGGTGCCACCGCTGATTTCAAGCAAACGAATAGCTGCAACACTCTGCAAGCCGGAAGTTCATGTATGGTCATGACGTGGCTAACTCCGACAAAGCCGTTCGGCAAAAAAAGCGGGGCGATAGTCATCTCTTCAAATGATCCTAAAAGGCCGGTGGTCACTCTGAACCTTTCGGGCCAAGCCCCCCCGCCTTTAATTTTTGCAAGTCCAAGATATATCAACTTCGCGGAAATTGAAGGGGGTTCTGAATCAAGCACAAAGTCGGTCAAAATCAAGAATGCCGGTAGAGGAGACCTTAGAATCAATTCTGTGTATATTTCTGGAGGTACTGACGCCGCAGAATTCAGCCAGTCCAACGACTGCAGTTCGACGCCAATATTATATGATGGGACTTGCGCGGTAACCGTGGTTTTCAATCCGTCAGTCTTCTTCGGGGTAAAAAGCGCGGTGATGCGCATTGCATCCAATGATCCAAAACGATCAACGGTCGATATACAGCTATCTGCAACTGGACCTCGCCCCACAAGATCGTATAATCTTGCAGGCACAGGCCAAACGATGTGCTATGATGGTAGCGGAGATGTTATTGTCTGTCCTCCTCCCGACAATGCACTCGCCCAGGACGGCAGCTACAGCAGCACTGCCCCGTCCTACGTCGACAATCTCAACGGCACAGTGACCGATAATCTCACCGGCCTCTTATGGCAGCAAGAGGACGACGGCCTGGCAAGATCATGGGATCAGGCAATGCAGTATTGCGTCAGCCTTTCCCTTGGCGGTTATTCGGGTTGGCGACTGCCTTCGAAGAGGGAACTTCACAGCATCGTGAATTATGGGATTGCCACTCCCGGCCCGACAATCAACAACATATTCATCAACACAAAGGCAAACTACTATTGGTCGTCTACCCAGCAGGCTTACGACCCAGCAACTGCTTGGGCCGTGAGCTTCTATGCAGGCTATGTCTTTTATAACAGTAGGAATCTCAACTACTATGTTCGGTGCGTGCGGGGCGAACAGCCAACGTCAAGACGATTTGTCGACAATGGCAACGGCACTGTGACCGACAGCAACACCGGACTTATGTGGCAGCAAGGCGAAGATCGTTCTATGTCATGGGAGGAGGCTATTTCCGGCTGCGAGAGGTTATCTCTCGGAGGCCACTCGGATTGGCGGTTGCCAAATATCAAGGAGCTCGAATCTCTGACGGATCATACCCGATACGGTCCTTCAATAGATGGCGCAGTTTTCCCGGATGCCCATCCCTTCCTTTATTGGTCATCTACCACATACAGCGGAGATCCGAGCTACGCTTGGTACGTGGTCTTCCAATATGGATCCGTCGGCAACAGCGGCAACAAGTTCAAAAGCTACCATGTCCGATGTGTTCGCAGCGGTTGGCAACGTCCGGTTAGCGACCGTTTGTCTGGTAGTAACCAAAGAAATCTAAAGTGAGCTGCACCTCAGGGGAGCGGATATCAGAATGAAAAAACAGAGAGATACAGAAGAAGAGGCGACAGCTCTCCGAAGGAAGGCTGGGGAGATCCTTGGCAAGAAGAAGACGGCCGCTCATATTTCGGTCGGCGATATGAAAAACCTCGTCCCCCTCTTCTTCACCTAACAGCCGGTGGCCTGGCTCTTCTCCTTAGATTTGGACATTAAAGTTAATTGCGGTCAGGGCCGATATTAACTGTAAGACAGGAACATAGACGTGCAGGCAATCGAAAGACTCCAATTGAAGACGGTAAGGGATATGAAGCAGATTTGTGCATATCTCCAGGCCGGGCTTGTTTTTGACGCCGCCATTTCGATCAAAAAGAATAATTCTTATTGTTCTATGCCCAATGCGAAGATATCGGAGATAAGCGTAAAGCACTACGGCCATTTTGTCGTGAAGGATTTTGATCCTTTAGAAGCTGGATTGATCGACCTCCGGATTATTTTGAGTTCGAGTTTTATGGATTTTTCGGCAGATGTTCTGGATGCGGCCAGTACCGCAAGAGGCTTCTGCAGACTAAGTTTCCCGAAAGAAATAACTGTATATTTTAGAAGAAAGAATACCCGTATAATACCGTCCATGAGTAACCCCATAAGAATGAATTTTCTTGTCAAGCACCTATACGGTCTGTCGCAGCTGGCCAGAGTGACCGACATCAGCCTGGGCGGGATCGGCCTTGAACTTCCAAATGCCGAATCGCTTTTTAGGATGGGCACAATTATCGAAAAGATAGAAATACTCTTACCCGGTGAAGGCACTTGCACTTTCTCCGGACAGATCAGATATGTGTGCGAAAACAGATGCGGCATATCGTTTATTCAAAGCGACATACGCGATATCGAGAAAATAGCAAATTATGTGAATAAGAAACAGCTTATTCAAAACGCCCAAAGGCGGACATACAAGCCCATCCAGGACCTCGAAACCGGCATGGGTATTCAGAAGAAATGATCTTAACGAGGCACCAGGGATAATCATACTAGTTCAGTATCGGGCTCAAACCGCTACCTGCCATTTCCGCTTCAGCAACGCCGCTTTAAGACGGTCTGATGCAGAGAGTTCTTGCGGAAATCGTCTCGACAAAGGAGAAGCCTTCTAAAAAGTCCATCGTCTTCGCGCTGCCATCTGGACCTCAGAACTTCTTTGTAAATTCAAATGAAACCCAGATAAGGAGATTGCACTGCGTTTCTTCCTCTGGGAATCGTTAGTGTTAGCCTGTCTTACCCTCTTCAGAAAAGAGGTCTGCGATCTCCGCTAAATATTTTCCCTCATTGTTCCGATAATCATAACAGCAACATAAAGGATGGGATTTCTTAAAACAATGAACCAGGAAACTATTTTGGTTAGATAATTTCCATTAATTCAATCTGATAGGGGGAAAGCCTTGTCTAAGCATTCAAAAATAAGAACAAGAATATTTACGCTGGTTGGCTTATTGGGCCTTATTGCGCTTCTAGTTGGAGTCTTCGGCGTGCTGGGCATGAGTGATGCGAAAAATGGTCTTAAGACAGTCTATAATGACCGCATCTTGCCAATGAGGCAACTGAAGGTTATTTCCGATATGTATGCCCTTACCGTCGCGCATACCGTTTCAAAGATCCGAACCGGGAATCTGACTTGGGCTGACGGGATTAAGAACATCGAGGATGCAGAACAGAAAATTCAGGAAAACTGGAAATCCTATCAATCCTCATACCTGATTGAAGAAGAAAGAAAGCTGATTGAAGAAGCGACCCCTCTCTTACAAAGGGCCAGATCCTCTGTCACCAAACTCAAGGATATATTAAGGAAGCAAGATAAAGTGGCCCTGAACGAATATGTCGCCGGAGAACTCTATCCAACTATTGACCCGGTCTCGGAAAAACTCAGCGCATTTATTGATGTCCAGTGTATGGCTGCCAAAGCGGAATATGACAAGGCATCCTCAATATATAGAAGAGATATTACGATATTTGCAGCAAGTATCCTGATAGGTATGCTCAGTGCATGCGCATTTACCATCTTTATCATTCGGCAGATTATGAATTCATTGGGTGGTGAACCTCATGAGATCGCAAATATTGCGAGAAGGATATCGGAAGGCGATCTTCTCATTCAGTTTGAGAGTGACAAGAAACTAACCGGCGCATACGCCTCCATGAAGGACATGGCAGAAAGACTTAAACAGGTATTGAGCAAGGTGAAGTCTTCGTCCGAGAGTGTTGCCTCATCAAGCAATGAGCTTTCGGCCAGCTCGGAACAGACATCCAGAGGCATAACCGAGCAGGCTGGCCGTGCCCATCAGATAGCAACAGCGTCGAATGAGATGTCACAGACAATCATGGATGTTGCAAGGAATGCCTCGAGCATCGCATCGTCAGCTTCGGAAACACTGAAAATAGCAGATAGTGGCAAAGAGATCGTGACCAAATCAATAGAAGAAGTAAAGGCAATTGAAGAGACAGTTCGTGAATCGGCCAAACTCATCTCGTCTCTTGGGGAGCGATCCAGAGAGATTGGAGATATAGTGAATGTCATCAAAGACATTGCAGACCAGACGAATCTGCTTGCTCTGAACGCGGCAATAGAAGCAGCGCGGGCTGGAGAACAGGGCAGAGGGTTTGCCGTGGTAGCGGACGAGGTGAGAAAGCTGGCAGAGAGGACTGGAAAGGCGACAGCCGAAATAAGCGGACTGATAGTATCCATTCAGGGAGAGATGCAGGAGGCAGTCGGATCCATGGTGGATGGAACCGAGCGGGTGTCAGTAGGTGTGCAGTTCTCGGAACAGGCAGGAGAGGCGTTGAGAAATATAGTCACCAGCGTAACGGATCTTCAGTCGATGGTCCAGCAGATAGCGTCTTCGACAGAGGAGATGTCTACTACATCCGAGCAGATCAGCGGAGACATAGAAACGATTGCTACTGTATCGCGAGACACATCGACGAGTTCGGAATATGTCTCAAAGGCATCCTCGAATCTTGCGCGGCTTGCATCAGACCTGAACGATGTTGTCCGTTTATTCAAAGTGTAGAATAGTGTGTCAGTGGAGTACTCCGATTGGTACCGGCAACTCACATCAACAATTATTAATGCTGAGGCAGATGCAGGGCATCCAGGTTTGTGTGTTTTTTGATCTGGCGAGCCAGTGGGATCCGGTGGCGGTCGAACCAACAGACTGTATCGTTTATGACCATATGATTCAGCAGGTGAGCAATACACTTTCCGGCCAACTGACGACGTGTTTCAGCTGACTGCAGAACGGATGCACAGTGCAGAGCATCGGGAGAATGCACATGCGCTTTTTGGAAGTGGCCGCACCGGGGAAGCGGTACGTCGCCAACGGCAACACGCAATTTTGTGACCCTGCTGACTACCTCATCCGCGAACTGCTTTGACTTGTTGTTCGAATACCAGGGAACAGCAGCCGCAATGCGGTCATGACCCGCTGCTTCGATTGCCGCGTCCAGAGCAAGCAGATTCGTCTGGTCTGCTATCTCTTTAGTGACACTTACGATTGCGCCGATCTGTTTGGATCTCTCTCCGAGAGATGACATCAGTTTTGCAGACTCAGTTGCCGTCTCCGCTATCGCTTTTACCTCTTCCACTGACTTGGTAACGCTCTCCTGTCCTTTATCGGCAACGCGCACGTCTCCGCTGCTGAGGAAGCTATATTTGATGAATTCTTCGCTACATCCACTACCGTCTGTGACATTTCGTTTGATGCCGTGGCTATCTGCGATGATCTTCCGGCCTGCTCGGTCAATCTTCCAGACCTCACACGCGTGAGGGTATAGAGGCGTAAGCCCTATGTTCCGCGAAGATGGGGCCTTAAAGACCTATTCATCCGATTTCGATTTCGTTATCTTAGAGCGCCCGGTATCACCAGCGCGGATCTCTGATCCCATCTGTCGGAGGGCAAGAAAGTTTCCGATTGTTAAAGGAAATCCGACTGAGAGAATTGCTCACAGAACTGAGCCCCCAAACTTGCTTATCCTGATCCGCATCAGGTCCGCACCTATGATCAGATTTCCGGAAAAATTACGACGAGCGTGTTTCAGATGTGAAGTCGGAGCCATGCCCGGCACGATATGGTTGAGAACCAGCGTTTTGACCCCGCAAAACTCCGCAACTTGTCCGACCCGTTCAATTTGAGTGTGCGCGGTCAACATGTGGTTCTTCAACGCGTAAGCCGGAGAGGATTCATCCGGATATTTGCCAAACTTCTTCTCGACCCACGCCGTATCGATGACCTCATGCACGAGGACATCTGCTCCGGCGGCCAAGTGCTGAAGGTTGCCGTCAGCCAGCGCGGCGTCGCCTTCGACTAGATTCCTGTTAGCCGTGGTATTGGGACCTGTGTCACCAGAAAAGACTACCGATCCTTCGGGTGTGTTGAACCGGAACGCAAATGCCGGATATACCTGATGATGATCGACGAGAGTGGCCAGAACGCTGACGCCGTTTTCGTCTGCGCCGCCTCCCGAGGGATATACTTGAAACGGGTCTGTCGCCGGGCAGGTGGGGCTGTAAGGTGTTTCGAGTCCCCTGCCGATCTCGGAGACCTCGACCAGAGTCCTGTAATTAGGGTATCCATCATCCAGCATGATATCGTTGACAGCCTGGGCAAAGGACCCCAGGATGAGGTTGGTCATTTGTATGGTGCCCGGCGTCCGAGTAATCAGGGCAGGATTCGAACTGTCCGTGCTGACAATCCATGAGCCAATGGTTCCCGGTGTAATGTAGGGACTATTGTTGTTATCCTGTTGTCCGCGGTTGCAAGGCCCTATCACTTTCAGCGGATTTGTGGCCAGTCCGGTAGCCTGTGAAGGAGAGCCGAGTCCGGCCCCGGCACCGATCAGGAGCAAGTTCGCATAATCGGCTACATGGTCCTGATGGAGGTGGGTGAAAAAAAGCGCTTTCACCTTGGTAAGAAACGTGGAAGAAGGATTCTCCTTGTACGAGCCGTTAGCGTTCACGACACTATTGGAATTAAATGCCTGGTTCAGCCTGGCGGTGGCCCCCTGCCCGAGATCGATAAGATAAATAGTGCCGTTGACGACCAGGGCTGATGAGGAACTCGCCCGGGTTGATCCCTGCCAGTACGATACACCGCCGGATGACCCCAGGATCACGAGCTTGGTGTTGAACCTGTCCTGGCGGCTGGCAGCTGTGGCGCTTGAAGAGTATCCTGTTAGTGCCATGCCGCCGAGTCCCGATAAGAACGGCATCGCAGCAAGTGAGCTGGCACCCTTAAGGAATGTCCGTCGCGAGACACCGCGTTTGATTGGATTCATGATACCCCCTGATGTTGTATTTTCGCTTTGCGGTCGGTGGAGCAATAGACCAGTCGATAAAACATACCAAATGTGCCGGGAAATGTCTATTTTCCCTGGTCCGTCCCTGCAGAAAAATCGGTCACCGGAATATTCAGGATTAGGGCGTCTGTTGAGGACCAGCTTGCTCTTTGATTGTCGGATGTGTAAGGCTATAGGGTCCGACTTGTTTATTGAATACCATCTAGAAATCAGTTACTGCACAGTTCGAACGTATATTGCATTTCCTCTTTGACAAGATATTCATTCCTTCGATATCTGGCAGTAACCGAAACAATCTAAAGTGATCTGCACCTCAGGGATAATATCGCTCTGCTCATTGCTCATACAATAATCAAGTCTGGCCCCATTGCTGCACCATTGCCACAGGAAGATGCCCGATTTCAAGAGGTGACGATGGATGCGTGGCTAAACAGCGGATTTCTTGAGGAAATGACTCAATAGAGTCTTGAACTCGTCCGGCTTGTCGAGATAACACGCGTGTCCCGCGCCTTTGATGATATGCACCTCGGAATTCTTGACATAACCCTCAAGAGTGTTCGCATTCTCCGGAGGGGAGATATTGTCCCTTTCAC
>DATHCU010000273.1:0-2782 GCA_035319385.1 Thermodesulfovibrionales bacterium | reverse complement strand
CAAGGTTTTTCACGCCTTTTGCGTTCACTCTGAAGGCGGATGCCGAATCCTCTTCAGCCTTGTCAACAAGATTGAACGCCGCGCAGTTCACAAGGACATCAGGCTCATATGAAGAGACTGTCCTCGCAACGATCTCCGAATCCGTGATATCGAGGGCGTCTCTGTCAAGGGCCAGGAATTCATGATTGAAATCCTTCAGGACTGCGGGAAACTCCTGTCCAAGCTGTCCTTTTGCGCCGGTTATTAGAAATTTCATGACACAGCCTTGTATTCAAAATTATTATCCGCATCCTTCAGCAGCGGGTGTTCACTGTCCTTGCCGGAGAGCACCGGCTCTTTCACTGGCCATCTAATGCCGATCGAAGGGTCATTCCATATGAGGCCCCTATCATCGGCAGGGGAGTATTCTCTTGTGCATTTATACATCACATCTGCCATTTTACTGACGACCACGAAACCATGTGCAAATCCTGAAGGTATATACAGCATATAATTATTGTCCGAGGACAACTCCATCCCCACCCACTTTCCAAAGAAGGGGGAACCTCTCCTGATATCAACAGCCACGTCAAAAATCTTTCCCGATATGCACTGAACAAGTTTGCCCTGGCCGGAGGGGTGCTTTTGATAATGGAGACCCCTCAATACACCCTCCGATGATTTTGAGAAGTTGTCCTGGACAAATGTCTCTCTGATGCCCGCGGATACAAAATCGGAGTGTTTATATGTCTCCATAAAGTACCCCCTGTCGTCTTTGAAGGACTTCGGACTGATAAGAATAACATCAGGGATATCAAGTCTCTCAAAAGTGAATGGCATAACTGACACAAGAAACAGGTATAGGAACAGGCACAGCCAAAATAAAAGGTGAGACAAACAAACCAGGACAGCCGGCCACTTCATCCCTACTGGTACTCACATCTCTTTCTGTCTTCTTGCCTGTATCTCTACCTGTATTGTCTTGCTCTTGTCTCATTTTATGAGTCTCAAGAGATATTTTCCGTATTCGTTGCGGTTCAGCTGAGCGGCGAGAGAAGCCAGCATTTCCTTATCGATATAGCCCAGTTTATACGCTATCTCCTCAACACACGCTATTTTCAGTCCCTGCCTTTTCTCGATTGTTGAGATAAAGACACCTGCATCGAGAAGGCTTTCGTGCGTTCCCGTGTCGAGCCAGGCGTAGCCTCTGCCGAGAAGTTCTACCCTGAGGCTTCCCTTGTTCATGTATTCCTTATTAACATCGGTGATTTCCAGTTCTCCGCGGCGGGATGGCTTTATCGTCCTGGCCACATCCACAATGCTGTTATCGTAGAAATAGAGGCCTGTCACCGCATATTTCGACTTCGGGACCTTTGGTTTTTCCTCAATCGACAGGGCTTTGCCTTCTTTATCGAACTCGACAACACCGTACCGCTCGGGATCATTGACATAATAGCCGAATATGGTTGCTCCGCCCTTTTCCACAGTTTCTTTTGCAGCCTTCTTGAGCAACCCTGTCAGACCGTGGCCGTAGAAGATGTTATCGCCCAAGACCAGACATGCGGGTTCGCCTCCGATGAATTTTTCTCCGACGATAAACGCCTCGGCGATACCACCGGGATGCGTCTGTTCACGATAGGAAAAATTCAGGCCGAGGCGTGAGCCATCCCCGAAGATATTCACAAAACGCTGAAGGTCCTGAGGAGTGGAGATTATGAGGATATCCCGTATCCCTGAGAGCATCAAGACCGAGAGCGGGTAATAGATCATCGGCTTATCGTAGATCGGCAACAGCTGTTTGCAGACCCCAAGGGTTACTGGATAGAGCCTCGTGCCGCTTCCGCCTGCCAGAATAATTCCTTTCATGTCAATCTCCCCAGATTAGCACGCTGTCGCCTTGGATGTCTATTTAGCATATGCTTTAATTGCTTGAAGATGGGCTACCGCCATCCATGTCTTTCCGGCATGTCCAAAATTCGCTTCCAGTTTCAATTGGAGACAACAATTGCAAATACAGGAACACGGCGGGAAGCGCGATGCTAATCAGGCGAAACCGTGATTGCCCGCTCTACCCGGCTCCCGACCAATACCATTCCAAAGCCCTCTTACCCATCATGCAAGTCAGGCAACTGCCAACAAACAACCATCTATTTCGAGTCTGCAATGTAATGTCTCAAGGAGGATCATGACACGCTCAGGTCCCCTGATCTCTCTCTGGAAAAGTCCGACAAGATTCTTGAAAGGTCCGTCCTTCACTACTACCCTGCTGCCTTGGCGGAATTCAGGCGTCTTCAGCACTACGATATTATCCGGCTGCAAGTTCTCTTTTATCGCACGGACAATATCGTCACAAGCAATTGGGTTATGTTTGCCCACAATGTACCTTACACCCCTAGTATATGTAATCGTGTGGGCAAATCTTTCCGCCTCAAAGTCGGCGAAGATGTAACAAGGGAATAGTGGCTCTGTAATCTCGGCCAATCTCTCATGCCTGAACTTCCTTGATCTGAGTTTGGCATTGAGCACGTCGATTCCGGCCTTCTGAAGCAATGCTGTCACGGCATCTTCTCTTCCTGCCTTTGTGTAGATAGCGTACCACATATCTCTGCGCAACCCCTCCCGTAGGCTTCATCATATTTTAACAGTTTATTCACACAGAACTCCCGGAAAAAATTGAATTATGGCCTAAGAATTGAGGGAAATAGTACAAGACTACAGGCATTCAGTTCAGGGATGACTGATCCCCCTCGCAGGGGAAGATTGGGGGGTTCAAAAAGACAGTGCTGAACCATTCTTTCTCTTC
>DATHCU010000272.1:0-9274 GCA_035319385.1 Thermodesulfovibrionales bacterium | reverse complement strand
TCTCTTTTGGCATATGGTAAAAAGTATTGTTAATCTCAACCGCGCCGAGGCGTACCGAATAAAAGCGGAGCATCTCCTTCGCCTGGATCTTTTCGGGATAGAATTTCCTCTTCCATTCCTGATAACTGTAGCCGCTCGTGCCGACATAGATTTTCATAGATCACTCTCCACTGCCGGCTGTCTCCACCGGATTCTCTCTCACCACTTCTCTCGCCTCCTTGTCCTCCCGCATCCTCAGAAAACTCGGCTGCCTCATCAGTCCTTCGTCGGTCCAGCCGTGGAAGACCACTTCGCATACTAACTCCGGCTTTACCCAGGTGACAGGGGCATTGGTTGCCGGAACTTCTTCGAACGGGCATTCTTCCTGGATCAGCGGGTCCAATCTCTTGCGGATTTCCATTAGGTCTTTCGCGTCGAATCCGCCTCCTGAATGGCCGATGTTAATCAGGCGGCCTCCTTCAAACACCCCCAGAACAAGGGTGCCGAAATGTCTTCTGCCTCCTCGCGGTCTTGTGAACCCGGCGATCACGCCTTCCTGTGTCCGGTGAGTCTTGACCTTCAGCCACTGCCGGCTCCTTCTGCCAATGCGGTACGTGCTCTGAGAATGTTTGGCGATAATACCCTCCAGTCCCTTTTCTCTCACTGCGCTAAAGAAGAGAGTGCCATCTTTTGCTATATGGTCGCTGAACTTGATCCTCGCAGAAGACGGCAGGACCTCCCTAAGCAGCTCTTTTCTCCTGATCAGGGGCAGGCTCGTCAGATCGTGTCCCTGAAAGTAGAGGAGGTCAAAGACATAGTAGAGCAGATGCCCACTACCCGATCTCCGGTAATTCTGAAGAGCCTGGAAATCAGGATGCCCCTCGTCGTCTACCACGACGATCTCTCCGTCGAGGATGGCTTCAAACCTCAGTTTTCGCAGGGACTCGGCAATAAGCGGGAACTTCTGATTCAACGAGATATTATTTCGGGAATATATCGAGACGCCTTTGTCCCGTATCTCAGCGATCGCCCGGTATCCGTCCCATTTTACCTCAAAAACCCAGTCGGGATGATCGAACGGCTCTTTAATCAGGGTCGAGAGCATAGGTTTGACAGCGTGAGGCATGGGGATTTCGGGCGCATACGTCAGGTCTTCCCTCTCAATCGCCTCGCGAACACGGATCTCGTCTATCTTCTTTTGTCTGAAAGACTCCCGGGGCTCGCCTTCAGAGATATCCTCAAGAGTCTTGCCGGACGCTATCGAACGATTCTCCCGGAGGATATCCCCTTGCGTCGCATACCGGTCTTTCTTCTTCAGGAGCAGCCAGGACTTCTCGTCGAACCTGGTTTTCACCAGGGCAAACTCCCCCTTAAGCTTTTCGCCTTCGAGGACAAACTTGACATCCCCCTTTCTTAATCCCTCAATGAGAAGTCTTTCACACTCTCTCTTATCCTTCGCTGAAGGGTGATGGTAGATGCCCCTGTCCCAGATGATGACGCTTCCCGCTCCATAGTTTCCCTCCGGGATGACGCCTTCAAAATCCCTGTAATCAAAAGGATGGTCTTCAACCATAACGGCAAGCCTCTTCACGGACGGGTCCATGGATGGTCCCTTTGGAACCGCCCAGCTCTTAAGCACCCCTTCCATCTCCAACCTCAGGTCATAATGAAGCGATCTGGCGGCGTGCTTGTGAACAACAAAGACAAGCTGTCCGTCTTTGGACGAAGATCCGGGCCCCGGCTCGGGGGTCCTGTCGAATTTGCGCCTGGATCTGTATTCTGTCAAGCCCATGTAACGATAAACTTTTCCTCAAAGATGCGGGAGTCTCTGCTCCTTTGTGATTACATCCCGAAAGAGGTCTCCTTTCGCCTCTGTTCTGCTTATTGCCTCGGAATGCGTGATCTGCATCCTTTCCGGGTCGGCCTTCTCAGCCAGCTTCTCCAGCTCTTTCCATTCCATAGGGACCGAAACGACCGGTTTTTCCCTGGCGCGCATTGAATAGACACATATCATGGTCTTCGAAGAGTCGTTTTGAGACCAGTTGATAAAGACCTTTTCCTTCCTGTATTCCTTCGCCATTTTTGAAGTTACCAACTCCGGATAACTCTTTTGCATGATCTCCGCTACAGCCTTCGAAAAGCCCTTCGTATCTTCAAAGGTAGTCTCTTTGTGATTCACAGGCACGTATACATGAAGTCCTTTCTTGCCCGAGGTCTTCACATAACTTGTAAGCGCCATGTTCGCAAGGAGGTCCCGCAGTATCAGCGCCACACGGGTGCAATCGAGGATGTCCGCCCCATCGCCCGGGTCCAGATCAAAGACCATGGAGTCCGGCGTTTCAGGCGAACCCGCCCTGGCCAGTGGCACATGCAGTTCCAGAGACGCGAGGTTCGCAACCCATATCAGAGTCTCCAGGTCGTTGACAAGGCATACTGTCATGGGCTCTTCACCGTGCCTGAGGATGCGTGCGGTAGGCACCCAGGCCGGACGGTGGGATGGGCAGCGTTTTTCGAAAAAGAATTCCTTTTCCACTCCTTCCGGATATCTCTTTAAGGTGAGTGCCCGATCTTTCAGATGCGGCAGGATGAACTTCGAGATCCTGCGGTAGTATTCCAGTATATGCGCCTTCGTAAACCCATAGGAGGGATAGAGATCCTTTTCGAGGTTGGATAAAGAGAGTCTCTTCCCGGCGATCTCTATTATCTTCCGGCTCACCGGCTCTTTTTCACTTTACGCATGCTCTCTTCAAGAGCGGCGATCAGGTCCGCCGGGCCTTTGCCCTCTACCTCTTCGATTTCCGGGGCCTCGACCAGGACCTTTTCTCTTGACTTCTTCTTCAGGAGGGCCAGTATCTTGTTCCTGCGAAGATCCGCATATTTTTCCGGATCGAAATCCGCTCTCATCTTGTTAATGCCTTCCTTGATACGGCGCTTCTCATCCGCTTCGATCTTGACTTCCTCCGGAATGATGTCTTCGGTAGGAAGTATCTCTTCACTGTAATGAAGCGTAACAAGGGACAATGCGCCCTCAACACTCTTGACCGCCACCAGATACTCGCGCTCTCCGAGCACAAACTTTGCGAGCCCTGCCTTGTTGGTCCGGCGCATCACTTCAACGAGAAGGTGATAGGCCCTTTCACCCCCTTTGGATGGGACCAGATAGTACGGGTGATCGTAATAGACACTGTCCACCTCCTTGATATCGATGAACTCGATAATCTCTATCGTGCGGCTGCGTTCCGGCGACACGGATTCCAGTTCCTCATCGGTCACGACGACGTATTTCTCGGGTCCTATCTGGTATCCCCTGATAATCTCTTCCGGCGGGACAATCGTATCCTCTTCCGGACAAAGCATCCTCCTCTGAAGAGGAGAGTAGTCTTTGTTGTGGAGCATGCGAAAAGAGACCCGGCCGGTATCTACGGCCTTTACGAGTTGCACCGGGATGGCCACAAGACTAAAACTGATCGTTCCGCTCCAGATACCGTGCGAACCCGGTTCTTCCTCTTTTCCCGATGCTCGCTTTGATTCTGAAATAGGATCGCGCGTTCTCATTCTAGGCAACCTGTTTTAGACTCGCTTCAAGGGCCTGAAGTAGCTTGTCCGGCGCAGTCGGCTTTAGTCGTTTGGGACGGAGGACAACAACCTTTTCGCCGCGAGCCTTCCTGTCTATGAGGCCTTGCAGTTTCTTCTGGTGTTCATTCTTGAACTTTTCGGGCTGAAAGGCACCGCTCAGGTGATTGATCAGATCACTGGCAATCCTTATCTCTTTCTCGGACAGGGAGAATCTTTCGAGTTCAAGAGCTTTTGCCGGGACTACTTCGTCTGCATACCGCAGAGTGCTGAGCCGCAGAAGTCTCCCGTTTGCGTGCAGCGCGCCGATGTAGGACCTCTTTCTCATCGTCCATGTGCACACGCCCTGGACAGCCATTTCCGTCAGAGTCTTTGCGAGTGCGGTGTATTCCTTCGATCGGCCGTCCGGCTCAAGATTGTAGACGCGCTCGAGAAAAACGGCACTTATCTGCCCGGTGCTGACAAATTCATGGACTTCTATCACACGGCTGCTTTCAGGAACCGTCTCTTCGAGTTCCTCGGGGTCAACTATTACATACTTACCTTCTTCAACTTCAAAACCTTTGGCCTGGTCATCCGCAGGCACCGGCTGCCTGTCGTACGCACAGATCATCTGTTGACGCAACCTCACGTGGTCCCTCTTGTGAAGAAGATGAAACATGACGCGTTCTTCCCTGATCGATGTATGCAGTTTCACAGGTACGCTGATATTTCCGAAATTTATCTCGCCCTTCCAGATCGCTCCACTTGCCATCGAAAGTCCTCCGCAGATTTTCCCGGTAGATTGATAAGATATAAGAGAATTATCTCACAAAATGCAGGGCTGTCAAGGAGGATCGTTCTGATCCAGCCCGCGGACAGTCGGCATCCATTCACTAACTTCACCCCTGATATTGAGGCTTTTCATAATTTATTCACATTTCGTTCGCTATTTCTTCATATTTCTACGGTATTCTAATAAATAAGAAAAGCAACTTTCTTCATTTTCAGCAGCCAGTACCCTCCTACTGGCTGCTGCCTCCATCCAATCCCGGGCCGTTCTTCCTAGCGCTTCCGCATTTTATGAAGAGTGTGCGCTAGAATATTGATATGGGTCCGGGACAACTAGTTCAGGCAGGCCGCTTGGCTAAGCTTTTGAAAAAACAGTTATTCTGTCATCTCTTTGCGACTTCATTCGGACCCATCGCAATTCTCTGGTCGGTCTTTGGAGCGAAGCCCGGAATTCTGCGTGTTTTGCTCTCGAACCCCGGTTGTTCATCTAAGAAGATCCTCAGAACGTCATTCCCTGAGTGCATCTCCAATTCTTCTCCGGAGATCAATCTCATTTCTGAGCAGATTTCAGAATTTCTATCCGGAGAGGATGTCGTATTCTCTCTGGATATTGCACGCGTCGATCTCTGCCCGGCATTTCAGAGAAGAGTGCTTCTGTCCGAATTCGGGATTCCGCGAGGATATGTGAGCACTTATCGCCGGATAGCGCGCTATCTGGATAATCCAAAAGGTGCCCGGGCTGTTGGTACGGCACTGGCAAACAACCCCTTCCCTATTCTCATCCCTTGTCACAGGGCGATACGCACCGATGGAACCCTGGGTGGATTTCAAGGGGGAATTGAAATGAAAAGGAAGCTGCTGCAGATGGAAGGGACCATGGTTGATAAGAACGGACGCGTAACGACGGAGAGGGTATTTTATTGATGGTATCACTGTCAACTGCAGGCAATGCGGTTGTCAAACGGTGCTGCTGTCATTGATCTTCCTGTGGATTAAGAAGATGAGCTTGGTTATTCGCAATCCGGCAAGAATGAAACAGCGGGGTGAATCACTTGATTATCTCCGCGGTAAAACTGTAGAGGTCCGCATCCTTCCACGAGTCGTCAGGCAGCCCAGCTTTTTTGCACAGCTGCCTGAGGAAAGTCTCCCTGTCCCATCCATACTCCGACGCCACCTGGGGCAGCAATAGCCCACTCTGATATCCCTTCCTGATGACAAGACCATGCTTGCCGACTTTAATGTCACTTATATTGTTCACCGGAGCCAGAGGTGAAAGTATCGAGATCTCCAATTCTGCATCCTTTAATTCTTCTTTTTTCATGGGCGGAAATCGCGGGTCGCTAGAAGACGCCGCTACAGCATTCTTGATAATGGACTGATAGAGAGGCATCACGGCCCGGACATGTCCTATGCAGCCTCTCAGGGAGGAATCTTCCTTTATCGTCACGAATACCGCCCCGTCGGCCAGGAACTTTGGATTCTTTATTTCTTTCTCCGTCACCTTTCCATGGACAACATAGTCCGAGATCGCATCTCTGGCCAAAGAAAGCAGTTCTCTTCTCTCCGCCTCTGTGAAAGGTTCTCTGAATAATCCCATAGAGGCATAGCCTACGACTCTGCTTTTGTCGCCCGTAACATCCCCTGAATTCGCATAGTTGAAAAGCACGCCTTTGGTCGCCCCCAATCTCCTTGCCGCCTCAATAGCGATAAAGACCGGATAGCTGCCGCATAGTTCGGCCTTCCCCGAATTCAAAAGAGCGTCGGCGTCCGCTGCGGAAAGCCTTTCAATCGCGGACACTATTTTGCCGTCCATCTCCTTTGCCTGTGTATAGTCGTGATAGTGAGAAAGGTCGGAACTTACGACGATAATGGTCTTGTCGTCAAGCATTCCGGATATCGCCGATACAAGACGATGGAAGCTCTTTGCGGTGGGAGAGCCCACAAGTATCGGGACTATCGTAAAATCTTTCAAAACGGTCTGCAGAAAAGGCAATTGTACCTCAAGGGAATGCTCCCTTTCAAAAGCCCCGGCATAGAAGGCCACATCCGACTTCTCGTCCACGAGACCCGAAGCAGCCTTCTCGTCTATCCTGACATCTCCCAAAGGGGTGCTGAAACTGCCCTTTGCGTATACCGAGGCTCCTTTGAACGCCGCATGATGGCTCGGTCCGATTAGGATGACCCTCTTTATATCGCTGCCCTGGATCTGTTTGTAACCGTAAGCTGCCACCTGTCCCGAATAGACATATCCGGCGTGAGGCGAGACAATCACAAGTAGTCTTCCGGAGGTATGAACTCTCTCTGCCCTTGATAGAAAGCCTTCAACAGCGGCCTTGAGGGCCTCTTTTTCGGCAGGATAGAACGAGCCTGACACGGACGGCTCTTTGCCTGACACTCTGCAGGCGAACATGAGCACCAGAACAATGAGTATGAGAGACAGTAATTGCCTACTCTTCATCTTCGAGACTCCTCCAGAACATAGCCTCCTTCAATGGCTCAACCGATCTCTCTTCAGCCTTTGCATCTTCGCTGAACAGGCTGAGCAACAAGCTTATTAGCCCAAGTCTCAGAAAATCTCTCCGTTCCATGCTCAGCTCCACACACCCGGAACGGTCGTATTGCAAAACTTGCACTTGCCGCTCACAATATTGTTCTGGACAACCGTGTACACCTTCCTCTCGATCAACATCTTCCTGCACCTGGGGCAGAAAGTGTTTTCGCCGTCATGCCTTATGTTGCCTATATAGACAAATCTCAATCCGGCATCCATCGCGGTTCTTCTCGCTTCTGACAGAGTGTCGACCGGCGTGGGCGGCAGGTCGGACAGTTTATAATGAGGAATGAATCTCGAAAAGTGAAGGGGCACATCGCGACCCAGATTGTTCACAATCCATCTGCTCATCTCGCCGATCTTCTTCATATCGTCATTGAGTGTTGGGATTATGAGATTCGTGATCTCCAGCCAGACACCCTGCTCTTTCAGCACCCGCAGGGAATTAAGGACTGGCTTCAGGCTGCCATTGCATATCCTTTGGTAGAAATCCTCCGTGAAGGCCTTGAGGTCCACATCCGCCGCATCCAGATATTTCGATAGTTTCCTGAGCGGCTTCTCATTGATATAACCACAGGAATGGACCGCATTTCTGACCTTCCTGTCCCTCGCCATTGCCGCGGTGTCATACATGTACTCATAAAAGGCAGTGGGCTCGGTATAGGTGTAAGCGATCGACCGGCACTTGTAGTCTATCGCATTTGTAACAACCACGCCGGGGGGCATGTCATAGGTGTCGGTATCTTCTGGTCTTGCCTGGGATATCTGCCAGTTCTGGCAAAACTTGCAGCTTAGTACGCAGCCGGCCGTAGCAATCGAAAATGCCGTAGTGCCCGGAAGAAAATGGAAGAAGGGCTTCTTCTCTATGGGATCAACATGCACCGCGCAAGGCTTCCCGTAGACAAGGCTGTACAACTTGCCATCTCTGTTCACCCTAGCCCTGCACCTGCTTGTTTGATTCAGATCAAGAATACAGCTATTAGGGCAAAGTTCGCACTGGACCATCTTACCCATGTATCTATTTTACATTAATCCGCAGGAATGAGAGATCCGATCTGATGGCCTGTCTATTTATTTAAGGCCCTCCAACGATCATCAGCCAAGACGACGGATGTCTCGACCTGCCTCTCGGGAATTGACCAGTATCGTCTGAGAAGACGATTTTTTTCCTCAACGGTGACCATTCTGAATCCATTCTTTTCATAAAAGCGAACAGCCCATAAGGCATTGGCCCAGGTTCCGATCAAGACAGGCTTCTCTGTCAATTGCATTAGGTGTGAAAGCAATTTGCCTCCTATACCGCCGCCCTGCCTGGCTGTGACGACATACGCATGCCTTATGAGTGTCACGTCCTTGACGTCCTGTATGCCCATCACACCCACAAGTTCACCCTCTTCATAGCCCCAGAATACCACGCCTTCCGCCATCTCATGACTCAGTTCGTTTTCAGACATGTACGGCAGGCGCCACCGGTCCGCCGGGATGACTCCTTTATAGGCCCACGCTGCATCGTTGATAATCGAATGGACAGTCCCGAAGTCGGCCTCATTGCATTTTCGAATCACGCGTTTCTCCTCAACAAACATTACTCGCCTCCCGCGGCAAATGGGTTGTTATCCATACACTTTTTCCCCCGCAAGCGATTTCACCCATTTCTTTCCCTACCCCTGCCTCGTTGCACCTTGCAAGTATCTCCTCGCGGACACGCCCCCCCCACTTTGGAAAGAGATTCGTTCAACAGCGTGACCGCATGAATAACTGTCTCCTGTTCAAAGGACGACATTTGCATGAGTATTCGTCCCAGGTACTGATTCATTTCGGAATCGATCCTCCCCTTGATTCTCTTCCCCTCGGGGCTCAGGGACAGCGTGAAGATCCGCCTGTCTTTAGGGTGCGCCCTTCTTTCGATCAGCCCTTTATCCTCAAGAGCCTTAATCTGGCGGCTAAAGGTGGTAATATCGATCCCCAAAGCGTCTGATATTTGCTGCATCGATGGGTCCTGCCTCCTGCTCACCTCATATAGGATATGACTGTGGACAATAGATACTTTTTCAGAGCAGCAGTATCGTGTCACGCTTGCGTTGAGTAAGCCGAAACGGCGTACGAAGATTATAAGCTGTTCGCGAAGAGTATGCGCTTTATTCATTATTCTGCTATCATACATAATATTATTTGCATAATGCAAGTAATATTATGTATGATAGCGGCCAGTCTCGCTCCGTGTATCACCGGGATGTGGGCTCAAAGTCGCTGTCGACTTTCGGATGCACGGCGCATTGCATCCTCATGGACCCTCGACAACAGTATTAGTGCTGCAATAGCGCCGATCAGGGCAAATAGCATATCGGACTGGGTATCCCAGTTGTAGCCCTGAGTTCCGAGAAAGGCATCGGCAGATGT
>DATHCU010000271.1:0-3607 GCA_035319385.1 Thermodesulfovibrionales bacterium | reverse complement strand
AAGCGCAGTCCCCGCACCCTGATTCTGAAATTCCGGATGGACTGCCAGCCTGCCGATATAACATGTCCCGTTTTCTTCATATGCCCGCACCGTGCCGATTATTCTGTTGTCAAGAATAGCCTTCAAAATAACATGGTCTTTGAATTGGTCCCTCAACTCTTCGACTGTTTGTTTGAGGGGTGGGATATCGTAATTGCCATAGAGCTCGGCTTCGCTTTGATAAGCGAGTTTCTGGATTACCAGAATATCCTCTGCATCAGCGACTGTTGCCTGCAAAATTTCCATATTTCTAACTTTTTAACGGCGACATCAGGCGCGCGCGGCCAGCTTCGGCCGGAACACTTCAACACGCTCCCCGCGCGTCGCCTGCACGTACTGGTTCGGTGCTCTTGTATCACTCTTTCATTTGTTTTTTTGCCGTCTTGATGAATTTTCCGAAGGCCTTGTCCTTCTTCCGTTTGTCCAGGTATGACATCTCATGGAACTCGGATTCCTTTTTAAGCTTGATATAGCTGGAATAGCGATCTTTGCTCAATTCGCCACGCTCGACCGCGGTTCGGACGGCACAGCCGGGCTCGTGCTCATGGCTACAATTCACGTATCGACAATGTGAGGAAAGTGCGACAAATTCTTCGAAACCCTTATCGACCCCATCGCCGGCACCGACAATGCCCAACTCTCGCATACCAGGCGTATCGATCAGCATCGCCCCCTGGCTCAGAACAATGAGTTGCCGGCGGGAAGTCGTATGGGTACCTTCTCCCGTGCCACTGACGGTTTTTGTGTGAAAGGCTTCCCGGCCAATGAGGCGATTGATAAGAGTAGTCTTCCCGACACCCGATGAACCAAGAAGACAGTACGTCTTGCCAGGAGAGATTGTCTGTTGAAACTCATCGAACCCGATGCCGGTGATGTTGCTCAGCGCGAACACTCTCACATTGGCAACAGAGCCGATGGTTGAAAGCTTCTGATCCAATTCGTCCTGTGGGATCAGATCCGTTTTCGTGATAATGACAATTGGTTCAACATGTCCGTCTGCCGCCATTACCAGGTAACGATCCAAGCGATGTGGATTAAAGTCGAAATGGCATGACTGAACGATAAAGGCGGTATCTATGTTGGCTGCAATCATCTGGTAGTCGACGTTTTCACCCGCTGACTTGCGGCGTAGGAACGTCTTTCGCGGAAACACCCTGTGGATAATGGCTGCCGTGTCATCGTTGTAATAGTATGCTGTCACCCAATCACCAACGCATGGTAGATCCATCGAACTTTCAACCTGATATGAAAGCTTCCCTGTCAGCTCAGCCGGAACTTCTCCAGATTCGTTCTGTATAAGATACGAACCGCGGTCAACTGCAGATATGCGGGCAAAGCTGCAACCTTCCTGACGGAACTCAGCGGAATGATCTTCAAACCATTGATCAAAACCCAGATCTCTTATTTTCATATCGTTGCACCACCGAACGCTCTAAATCAGCGGTGGCTATTCGTCATCCGCTGGATTTTTTTGATACTCATTAAGGCCCCCTCGAATCATATCCGAATCGGGTATGATTCAGGACACCAAATCTTTTCCTATAAGGAGGCCTCAAATGAGATTTTACACCAAGCAGCACAAATTTTCTTGCGGAATCGATCTGCACGCCAGGACGATGTACCTTTGCATTCTCAACCAGGAAGGCAAGATTGTCCTGCATCGGGACATCAAGGCAAACCCCGACATCTTCCTTAAGACCATCGCCCCATTTCGTGAAGATATCGCTGTTGCCGTGGAATGTATTTTCGTCTGGTACTGGATCGCCGATCTCTGCTCAGAAGAGAATATTCCCTTTGTCCTGGGGCACGCCTTGTATATGAAGGCCATCCACGGAGGCAAAGCAAAGAACGACAAAGTAGACGCTTATAAGATAGCGACTCTCCTTCGCGGCGGTATGATGCCGATGGCCTACGTCTATCCCTCAGAGATGAGGGCCACCCGCGACCTTCTCAGAAGAAGAAACCACCTTGCCAATAAAAGGGCTGAACTTATCGCCCATGTGCAAAACACCCTTCACCAATATAACCTGCCGGAGATTGGAAAGAATATTGGCAAGAAAGGCAATCGTATAGGTGTCGCTCAACGGTTTCCAGACCCTGGTGTGCAAAAAAGTATTGAACTCGATCTTGCCCTGATAGACAACTACGATCAATTGCTCCATCGCATTGAACATGAGATATCCCTTATCGCAAAGGTCCATGACGCCGACGCCTACTTCCGCCTCAGGTCTGTTCCCGGCATCGGCAGAATCCTTGGCCTTGTGATCCTCTATGAAATTCACGATATCGATCGTTTTCCCAGAGTCCAGGATTTTGTCTCTTATTGTCGTCTTGTCAAGTGCGCTAAGGAATCGGCAGGCAAGATCATGGGCTCCTCGGGCAAGAAGATCGGCAACGCCCATCTGAAATGGGCCTTCTCCGAGGCTGCCGTCCTCTTCCTTAGGAGAAACCCGGAGGCCAAGAGGTATCGGGACAAACTTGCACGAAAACACGGAACTGCAAAGTCATTGACCATCCTTGCCCACAAACTTGCAAGAGCTGTCTACTATATCCTCAAACATAAGGAGGTGTTTCAGCCTAAAGCGTTCTTTGCAAAATAAAGCAGGGACCGGGTGAGCCTGCAGCGCACAACTGGCGCCAATAGGGCTGAGTCCGCTTGATGCTCTATGAAATATCTGATTTCTACGGCTCAGACCGTAACATGAGCATTATGGAATGATATGCCCGGCGCCATTCTTGTTTGATTAGGACATCCGGTCTCTTACAAACATACACAGATTGTTATGAGGTTCTGCCCCTTACCCGATCCTGAGGACAACTGGATGATCAGTGTATCGATGAACCAGACTTTTGAATAGGACGGCATAAGGGTTCTGAATTGTTTCCAGGCCGTGGAGAATAAGAGCGATTGTTCTCTCCACTGTCATCGCAGATACGGGATTGATCCAATATCCCGTATCTGCGGTTATCGAGCCTCGATAAGTGTTTGGTGCAGATCTTTCATCTGACCCCGTTTTGGAAACCAAGTCAGAGCTGACTGGCAATCTTAAAAACATTAAGGAAATCATTTATTCAGATTTCCGATTGGGTACGCTTTTTCTCTTGACAGCGGCGGGCCTTATAAGTGTTGTGCAATAGCAAACGTTTCGCTAGATATCAGCGAGCCTCCTTCTTTACACTCCCACTTAATTTCCATTGGGCGATGAT
Organism: Thermodesulfovibrionales bacterium; assembly: GCA_035319385.1. Taxonomy (GTDB): domain Bacteria; phylum Nitrospirota; class Thermodesulfovibrionia; order Thermodesulfovibrionales; family SM23-35; genus DYFC01. The sequence goes on along the minus strand of DATHCU010000271.1, from coordinate 361 downwards.
GCTTCTTACACGCTTCAGGCCCTCATCTGGGTTCGCATAAACACCTTCGCTGAACAAGATGTGACCATCGGGCCGTATTACCACTAGTCGACAGTTTTCCATCGGGTCGTCCTCCGGAATAAGTTTTCGGACCTCGTCTTGTTGAAGTGGAACGACCGCGGGCACGAAGTACTCATCCACGAGTCTCTTCGTCGCCTGGTACTCCATGAAATAACCCAGCGAATAGGACAATTTGCTGTGAGTGGGATGATCGTTGTCATAGATGACGGTAAATACTGGCATAGTTGTTTCGTTGGCCTTAGAAAGAGCAGCTTTGAGGCTATCAAACGGAGGTTTAAGAAAAAACAATGCACCAGGAGAC
>DATHCU010000270.1:0-9677 GCA_035319385.1 Thermodesulfovibrionales bacterium | reverse complement strand
GAACGTGAATCCTCATCCGGAAGACACCATGGGAGACAAGGACATCCTCGTACTGATAGGAGACAACGAAAATCTCGAAAAGCTGGGAGCGCGATAGCCCGCGATACAACCAGTCCGCCATCGCGCTTCACCTCGAATCCATGAAAGCGCTGTTGCCTACCCTGTAATCAGCCTTTCGAGCCCGGCTTTCTGAAGGAGGTCCGCACAAAACTCAAGTTGCTCCGGAACAACCAGGAACAGGACCCCTTTCTTGTCGGCGCCGAACAGGATGCTGAAAACGCTCTGCTCCGTCACCGGAGCGATCTCGAACGTATAGTCGATTCCCGCCCCATCGAGGACACCCTCAATCTCTTTAGCCTCTTCAAGCTTCGTCGCAAGGCAGAGTGGCACGAGTTCTTTCCCTTCAAACTCTTCCGGCAGTCTTCTTGACACTGTAGTTACTCTCCGATAATCTTGACGAGCACCCGCTTTCTGCGCCTGCCGTCGAATTCACCATAAAAGATCCGCTCCCACGTGCCGAAATCGAGTCTGCCGTCAGTCACGGCGACCACGACCTCACGCCCCATAATCTGACGCTTCATATGGGCGTCGGCATTATCTTCGCCCACATTATGGCTATACTGTGAAACCGGCTCATGCGGGGCGAGTTTTTCAAGCCAGACGTCGTAATCGTGATGCAGCCCGGACTCGTCGTCGTTGATGAAGACAGACGCCGTAATGTGCATAGCATTAACCAGGACTAGCCCCTCCTTGATTCCGCTTTCCCTGAGGCATTTCTCAACCTCGCCGGTTATGTTGACAAAGGCCCGCCTCTCCGGCACGTTGAACCATAATTCCTTTCGATAGCTTTTCATGCAATATCCTCCTGCCCGCCGCTTCTCCATGATTTCCGGCCTCAAAACACTGAACCGGGCGGTCCCGCAGAAAATTCAGTAGTTTGCGATATTATCAATAGTCTTCATCTGGGAATCGGCATGCTTCCAGATTATGCCCATGGAGTCCCCGCTTATGCTCTTCCAGTACTGTCCCGTGGGTTTGTAGAGGTGAGACTCCGTAGCAAAGTGGTATTTTTCAACCAGCGGGTCAACATCCTGGTTGACGTATATGCTGCCTTTCAACTGATCGGCCAAAAAGGCGAAGTCCAGTTCGGATTTCCACAAGACCAGTCCGTCATCATAAATCGACAACAAGGTCGTATAGGCCTGCAGGAGCTGCTTTTCTTTGGCCGTAGCCACGCTTCCCTTTAGAGCTGCTATCTCAGCGGAGAGTTTCTGCACCTTGTCTGCCACCTGGCTGTAAGACCCGCTTTTGACAGAGGTCTGAACCGCATGAGCGGCGGACTCAATCTTCGTGAACTTCTTCTTGTCATAGGCGGGCTCCGAAGAACAGGACCCGCTGACAAGAAAGGCAACCAGCAATATTACCAATAACCCGTTTCTTTGCTTCATAACATTCCCTTTGGTACGCATCTGCCGAGAGAAAGACATCTGGGACTCTCCTGCGTTCTTATATTTTAAACCATACCTGTCAGAAACAGATATTTTGAATCACCGGAGGGAAAGGGCGTGTGTCTCGATCCCCGAGTCGAAATCACGGGGAGGCATGATCAGGCCGGAACACGGACAGACAATATGCCACCGGTATGAGACAGATTTCCTGAAATCATGGCCGCTTTGTCAAATTAATCAAATAATATCAATATCTTCAAGTGTGGCATTGCTTTTGCTCTGCGTTTGCCAGATCTTCATTCCTGAAGAGTCTGTCGTGAAAGGAGAGTTTATATGAGAGTGGTCTTAAACACACTGGTAGTATCTCTGGGGCTGTGTCTGCTTGCGATGGCTGCTTCGGCCGACGAGACAGACAGAGAAAGTCCCGGCGAGGCAGCCTTCAACCAATATTGCATGGTCTGCCACCCCGGCGGAGGGAATATACTCAATTCCTCCAAGACACTTCACAAGAAGGATTTGGATGCCAACAATATCAAGAGCCCGGAAGACATTGTCAGGCTGATCAGAAATCCCGGGCCCCAGATGACAAGCTTTGACAAGAATGCCATCTCTGACAAGCTGGCAAAGGAGATCGCAGAGTACGTTCTGGGCACATTCAAATAGCTATTCCGATCAGAACAGCTGAGACTGTTCACAAACCGGAAGGAGGTGAAAACAAAATGAAGGTTTCAAGAATAATTATTCTCTCTGTTGTTATCTTCGGCCTTATCTTCTCATACGCCTTTGCAGCCGGAAACGTGGAAAAGGGAAAGGCCCTCTTTAACGACCCCAAGGCATTCGGCGGGACGGCAAAGAAATCGTGCGGCTCATGCCATCCGAACGGGCAGGGACTGGAGAAGGCGGCGTCCGGAAAGGAGTGGAAGAATCCGGCGGGGACATGGATGAGTCTTGAAGATGCATCGAATGTCTGTATAGTTATGGCGAACAAAGGAAAGGCGATTGATCCGAAATCCGAAGAGATGAAAGACCTGACAGCATACATCAGGTCGCTTGGCAAGAAGAAATAGCACAAACCGCAGCCGGGGATTGACCCATGACAACATGGGCACTCCCCGGTCTGACGGGGCGGAAATCCGGTTCTGATACGGCATTGGGTTGTCTCATCCGGTGAAAGCACATGCGCAGGGGGTCTATCTGAACACTTTCGATTTGACTGTTTTCATCTGGCTCACTTCGCTGGCCGCAGGATTTCTTGGTGCTCTCACGGGACTTGGCGGCGGCTTTGTCATAGTGCCGGTCCTTTCCCTGGTCTTCGGAGTGGATATAAGGTACGCGATCGGGGCCTCACTGGTCTCGGTTATTGCGACATCTTCAGGCGCGGCAGCGGCATATGTCAGAGAGGGTTTCACAAACATCAGGATCGGCATGTTCCTCGAGATAGCTACGACCATTGGCGCACTGACAGGCGCGTTTGTTGCCTCCATGGTTTCAACCCGGGCTATAGCGGTCGTTTTCGGGGGGATGCTGCTCTGGTCCGCCTATGAGGAAAGCAGGCCCAGGTATGTCAGCGAGGAGACAGGAACGGACAGGCTCGCCGGCATTCTGAAACTGGACTCCACCTATCCGGGCCTCCAGGGTCCTCGGTCCTACAGTGTGCATTCCGTTCCTGGAGGCTTTACACTTATGGTGCTGGCCGGGATACTCTCAGGGCTGCTCGGGATCGGTTCAGGCGCCATGAAGGTCCTTGCCATGGACCATGTGATGAAGATACCTTTCAAGGTCTCTACTACGACGAGCAATTTCATGATCGGTGTGACCGCAGCCGCGAGCGCGGGGGTGTATCTGAATCGCGGTTATATAGACCCGGGCATAACGATGCCGGTGATGCTGGGTGTTCTCGCCGGTTCGCTGATTGGAGCAAGAATGCTCGTCAGGACAAAGACCCGCCTATTGAGGATTTTGTTCAGCGGAGTCATCTTGATACTCTCGGTTGAAATGATATACAACGGTCTGAGCGGCAGGCTATAGAATGCAGACAGCAAGAAGTATCTTGAGCGAAGAGAAGATACACGCAATCATCGGAAGCCTCCTGAGGGGCGGGGTTCTCCTTGCGGCTGTGATAACCCTTATCGGCGGGATTATGTATCTGCTTCGTTATGGGAATGCCATTCCGGATTATCATGTGTTCAGAGGTGAGCCGGCCGACCTCAGAGGGGTCCCGGGCATCCTGAGGGATATGGCTTCTTTTCGGAGCAGGGGTGTCATTCAGTTAGGACTGCTTATGCTCATAGCCACACCGGTAGCGCGTGTTGCCTTTTCCATAGTCATTTTCGCATTGCAACGCGACCGGAAATACGTAGTCATCACCTTGATCGTCCTGACCGCCCTTTTGTTCAGCATCTCTGGGGGGACGCTATAGAAAACACATTTTCTGACCGGCCTCTATTCCATATGCATCTCAGGAGGATGAGGGTGAGTCAGAAATACGCAGTCTTACCTGGCTGCAGCATTGCAAATTCAAACCAGGCAAGTTTAAAGAGTATGTGACCGACATGAAAGAGTATGACGTTATTGTGATTGGTTCTGGCGTGGGGATGAACATCGTGTTCAGCGCCCTTTCTGAAGGATTGAGAGTTGCCCTCGTGGACAGAGGGGATGTCGGAGGAACATGTCTTAACGTCGGATGCATTCCGTCTAAGATGTTGATATATCCCGCCGACAGGATCGTCGAAATAGAAGGATCACAGAGGTTCGGCATCAATGCGAAGATAAAGGATGTGGATTTTTCGACCATAATGAGCCGTATGAAGGTCCCTATCCTGCAGGGGAGAAAGTTTCTCAGACGAGAGATCAGAAATTCAAAGGATCTGGACTTTTACAACAAGGAAGCCTATTTTGTTGACGAGTACACGTTGAAGATAGGCAATGAACTCATAAGGGGAAAAAGAATCTTCATAGTCTCGGGGTCCCGGATTGCAGTGCCTCCCGTGAAGGGAATAGACGAAATCGATTACCTCACAAATGAGAGCGTGCTGGAACTCAAAAAGAGACCCCGAAGCATGATCATAATCGGCGGCGGATATGTCGCGGCCGAATATGCGCATTTCTTTGCGGCAATGGGCACCGAGGTTACCGTTGTCGAGATGGGGGACAGGATGCTCCGTCAGGAAGAACCAGAGGTCTCGGAGTTGCTCCGGAAAGAGCTTTCAAAAAGGATGGGCATCTTCACGAACACCGAAACCGTGGAGACCGGAAGGGCGCGGGGCGGCTATTTTGTCAAGGTCCGCGACAGGCTTTCCGGAAGGGAAAGAAGACTTGCGGCCGCTGCCGTCATGGTCGCGACGGGAAGAAAGTCAAACGCCGACCTGCTGAGAGTCGAGAATTCTGGAATAGAAACCGATGCCGCCAATTATGTCGCGGTGGACAGATTCCTAAGGACGAACAAGGAGAATATATATGCTTTCGGCGATGCGGTCGGAAGACAGATGTTCACACACGCCGGGGACAAGGAAGCCGAGATAGCCTGGCATAATGCGAGAAACGGCGAGAAGAGGGAAATGGATTTCGACGCAGTTCCCCATGCGGTTTTCACCACTCCCCAGATCGCATCCGTGGGTCTCACGGAAGAAACAGCGGGAAGGGACCACGAGATCCTGATAGGCAAGGCTCATTACTCCGACACCGTGGCCGGAGATACAATGGCTGAGAAAGAAGGGTTTGCAAAGGCAGTTGTAGAAAAGGATACCGAAAGGATACTCGGTTTTCATATAATAGGTCCTTACGCGTCGATTCTTATCCAGGAGGTGGTGAATGCCGTCGCTAACAGGAGCAGTGTCAACTCCATCACCGGCTGCATGCACATATTTCCGGCGTTGTCGGAGATCATCCCGGAGGCGCTGAGCAATCTCAAGTAGATAATCTCATATGAAAGAGGACACACAAATGAAATCGCGGATACTATCGCTAATAATGCTGCTGTTGATCATCTCCGGCTGCGCGGGATTCAGGTTCCAGCCGAACAATCCGAGCAATCCTGATGCCTGTTATTATCCATATCAGGAATATCGAGGCTATCAGGGGCCATACTGTTCGCCGACGCCGCAGAGATAGTCGTTGCACCGGCTCCATGAAGGACGATGAGTTAGCCAAGGGGTGGGGGCAATCTTCCACCGCCCTTTGTCTGACACTAAAGATGAGAAGAGAACCTAGAGGCTCTCGATCACCTTTCTCATTTTGGCCTGGACCTGATTTGCAATGCCCGCCAAGCCTGGATTTTGAACTGCCTGCATGACCACCAGCGGGTCCATTGCAGCCACTTCCACCCTGCCGTCGGTCGTCTCCTGCACAATCACGTTACACGGCAGCATAAGACCGATCTTGTCCTCTGCCAGTAATGCCTGATAGGCAAAGGGCGGGTTGCACGTACCCAGTATGCGGTACTTCCGGAAATCCACGTTCAGCTTCTTCTTCAACGTGGCCTGCACATCGATCTCGGTCAGAACACCGAAGCCCTCCTTCTTAAGTTCTTCCGTCACCTTCGCAACCGCCTCATCAAAAGGAATCTGCAATGTCTTGCTGAAATAGTATTTCATCCCGCCTCCTTTCTCCGCCTTTCATTTTGTGTGACCGATTCGTCATTCCAGCCGCGCCCTCCTCAGCCTCAGGGCATTGCTTATAACTGACACCGAGCTGAAACTCATTGCTGCTGCAGCGATAATCGGACTGAGCAGTATACCAAAGAACGGATAGAGTACACCTGCGGCAACGGGAACACCGAGTGAATTATAGACAAAGGCCCAGAACAGGTTCTGTTTTATATTGCGCATCGCCATCCTGCTCAGCACCCTTGCCCTTGCAATCCCCCTCAGGTCTCCCTTCACAAGTGTAACTCCCGCACTCTCTATGGCAACGTCAGTCCCTGTTCCCATCGCGATACCCACATGTGCCTGGGCCAGGGCCGGCGCATCGTTAATGCCGTCACCAGCCATGGCAACGATGAACCCCTTTTCCTGCAGCCGCTTTACCTCAAGTACCTTCTGGTCAGGCATCACCTCTGCCACAACCTCATCAATCCCCAGCCTCCTCGCAATTGTTTCGGCTGTGGTGTGGCTGTCCCCGGTGAGCATCACAATCTTAACACCTTCCTCGTTGAGCTTCTTGATCGCCGACGGCGTGGTTTCTTTCACTGTGTCCGCTACGCCCAGCAGTCCGATAATGCTCTGATCCAATACAAGGAACATCACGGTCATGCCGTCGGCCCTCATATTTTCCGCCATTTTGTAAAGGTCCCCTATCTCAACGCCTATCTCCGGCAAAAGGCCGAGATTCCCGAGAGCTACATCATGACCGTCGACACGTCCGGTGACCCCCTTGCCGGTTACGGACTGGAAAGACTCCGCATGAGCAGGTTCAATCTTTCTCTCTGCGGCGCCCGCAACGATTGCTGCTGCAAGAGGATGTTCGCTCCCCATCTCCAGACTCGCTGCGTAGAAAAGCACCTTATTCTCATCCCAGCCGTAAACAGGATAGACTTCGACGAGCCTGGGCTTGCCCTCAGTGAGTGTGCCGGTCTTGTCTACGACGAGGACATTTACTTTTTTCATCACCTCTATAGCCTCGGCGCTCCTGAAAAGCACCCCGGCCGTGGCGCCCTTTCCCATGGCAACCATAATGGACATCGGGGTTGCCAGCCCGAGTGCGCAAGGGCACGCGATGATAAGAACAGCCACCGCATTTATCAACGCATGCGCGAATCTCGGCTCCGGTCCTATGAATGCCCATGCGGCGAATGTAAGGACTGCAACCGTCACAACAACCTGTACAAAATAAGTGGCGACAGTATCCGCGAGTTTCTGTATTGGAGCACGACTCCTCTGGGCTTCAGCCACCATCCGGACGATCTGGGACAGCAGCGTATCAGCGCCGACCTTTTCAGCCCGCATTATCAGTGTGCCTGTGCCGTTCAGGGTAGCGCCGATAAGCCGGTCGCCCTTTTGTTTCTCTATCGGTATCGATTCGCCCGTAACCATAGATTCGTCCACAGAACTTGAGCCGTCAACAACAACACCGTCAACCGGCACTTTCTCACCCGGACGGATACGCAGGAGGTCCGCCGGATGAACATTCTCTATTGGGATATCTTCCTCGGAGTTGTCTTTTATGATGCGGGCAGTCTTCGGGCTCAGACCCAGCAATGCCCGGATAGCCGCCCCGGTCTTCCCTCTAGCCTTCAGCTCCAGAACCTGCCCGAAAAGCACTAGCGTGACGATCATGGAGGCTGCCTCAAAATATACTCCGACGTCACCGTGGCTGTCACGGAACGAAGGCGGAAATACGGAGGGAAAGATTGTTGCGATCACACTATAAACATAAGCCACAGACACTCCAAGTCCGATAAGCGTGAACATGTTCGGGCTGCGGTTGACAACGGACTGCCAGCCCCTGACAAAGAAAGGCCAGCCTCCCCAAAGGACCACAGGGGAAGCCAGAAGGAGTTCAATCCATCCGATCTTCTCAGGGGAGATGATATCGTGAAGCGAGAGTCCGGGGATATGTCCCTGCATCGCCAGGATAACAACGGGAGCGGTCAGCAGCGCGCTTATCCAGAACCTCCTGTTCATATCAATGAGTTCAGGGTTCTCCCCCTGCTCCAGTGTTATCACCCTCGGCTCAAGGGCCATGCCGCATTTCGGGCAGCTGCCGGGCTTGTCGCTCAGGACTTCAGGGTCCATGGGGCAGATCCATTCGGTCTTTGTGGCAGTTCCCGATGGAGAAACCGGTTCAAGGGCCATGCCGCACTGAGGACACGAGCCGGATGTATCCTGTTTGACTTCGGGATGCATCGGACACGTGTAACCCGTGCATCCACCGAGATTCAGAACTGGAGCCGGCATCGACGGCATTTCCTCAAAGCCGGCCTGCTGCTTCGTGTACTTCTGGGGATCTTTTCGGAACTTCTCAAGGCAATGGCTGCAGCAGAAATAATAGGTCTTACCCTCATACTCAAACCTGTATTTGGAACTACCCGGATCAACTGTCATGCCGCAGACCGGGTCAACCGCCTTGCTGTCCTGTCCGCCCCCGGAAACAGCGGCGGGTTTCGGCCTTATCATCATGAAAGGATTCGCTGACGGACCGCCTGCAGAGGCCTTAGTGTACATCTCCGGGTGCTTGTCGAATTTAAGCTTGCACTGTTCGGAGCAGAAATAATAGGCTCTGCCCTTATAAGACGATGTAGCCGCAGCATCAGAGTCTTCTATACTCATCTTGCAGACCGGATCAATAACTTGCATTCTCCAAACCTTATAGCGGATTATGAGATGAAAAAGGGACTCAGCCACCAAAGGTGTCCGAGTCCCTCACAGTGGTCTCCCGTCTGCTACTAATGTGTCATCGGCTCTGTCTTGGCCGGAGCCTCCTTGCCGTCAGGGGCCGGAGCCGGGGCCGGGGCCGGCGGCGCCATTGGCGCTCCCATCGTACCCTGGCACGTTGTCATCATGCCCTGCATCTTCTGTTTCAGCTGCCTGATACTTGAGAGCATGTTCTCTTTTTCTGATGGCTTGAGACCCATAACGATCTTTTCCTGGTTGTCCATGATGTCCGTCATCATCTGCATCATGTCCCTGTCCATCATGCCGCACTGCTGCATCTGCATTCCCTGCATGCCGGGCATCTGCCCCTGCCCCGCCATACCGGGCATCTGTCCGCCCATCTTGGGGCACATCATCTGCATCTGCTGTCCGGTCCCCATATTCATGCCCTGCCCTTGTCCGGGCTGACCCTGGCCGGTGGCCATTCCGCCGCCCATTCCGCCGCCCATGCCGCCCATTCCACCCATCTGGGCATAGGCAGCCACTGCCAGGACCAATACAAAAATACATGCTACAGTCAACTTTTTCATGTCTCCCTCCTTGTTATATGATTATCGGATTTTTTTGCAACGGGTTAATCAAAGGTTAGCAGAAAAACGGCACACCGTCAAATTGAAGAGGAAGCTGCAAAGGGATGGCTACTGCAAGATAGAACCCGGACCGGACAGCAGCTGCCTGTTGAATGCGGCTCATTTCACATCGCGTCTAAAGGCGCTCTTGTTATGTCAGCACTTCCTTTTACACAACTGATGAGTTAAGTCTTCTCAGGGCTTCCTTGGCTGCAATGGTCTCGGCCTCTTTCTTGCTCTTTCCGACGCCCTCTCCGTACTTCTGGCCACCAACAATCACCTCCACCGTG
>DATHCU010000269.1:0-2204 GCA_035319385.1 Thermodesulfovibrionales bacterium | reverse complement strand
AAAAAATTGATAAACCTCCGTTCTATGCTGTCCAATTCTTCCCGCTCAGCCGTAAAAATATGGGAGGAGTTTCTGTTGACAGGTCATGCCGTGTCGTTGATATGATGGGCAGACCGATTAAAGGTCTTTACGCAGTGGGAGAACTGACAGGACTGGCAAGAGTAAACGGAAAGCATTCCACCGAAGGAACATTCTTGGGTGCTGCCATTATTACCGGGCGTGTCGCGGGCCGGTCTGCTGCGGACGAAGTTCGCTTACGCAAACTCAATCTGAGACGATAAGGAGGATTCCTTCACTTTAATTATCGCTCGCACGGATGTGGCTTTTCGGGGGTTCCACATTGCAGTAGTTCAGTAGGACGATGAGGGTTGACATATCCGCCTTTTGCAGGGTTCCAGGAGGTCAGCGGCACTGAATATCTCTGTCCGGTCGCCGGATCGAATGCCGGTTCATTACCTCTCATGGTATTGGACCATTTCTCCATCGATTTTTCATGGGATTTATTCTTGTTCTCCCAGGTCTGCATTATCGTATCTCCGGTGGTGTTAGGGTGATTCCTGGGGTGAATTATTTGATCGTTTCCAAAAGCCTGCCGAGAATTAGTGAGGATTATGCTCCGCGAAATCGAATTAAGCAGTGCTTTAGACGATTGAAACTTAGCCGGCGGAGCCCAGTAGCCCATAATGACAGCATCGTTGCGGTTGTAGTAATTGGCAACGCCGCCTCTCCAGACGCCTATTATGGGTGCGCCGCTCTTGTTGCTCCCCTTTGCTTCCGCTTCCACCCAATGCCAGGTTTGATATCCCATTTTCTGGCTGGGTAGATTTCTCAAAGAAACGATGCGAATATTTCTGTAAGCCTTCCCTAGCATTCGGCTAATAAATTCTTTGGGAGTTGTGCTCCCTTGAGACCCCATGAGGCCCGCCAGTGCTGCAGTATATTGTCCGTCTGGAGATGTGAGAGTTACGCCGGCCACCGATTCGCTATGATGCCACCCGTGAGGGGCAGTCCATTTCCAATAAGAACCCTGGTGCTGTTCGAGTGATTCAGAAAAAGCAATACTGGACGCAACTAAGATGAATAAGACACAAAGTGCAAATTTCAATGTGAATGGAAAATTCGATCGTTTCCTCATGTCGCTGTATTTTATAGAAGAAGACAGATTTTAGCCAGGACCTGTCTATAATCGATCAGGGATGTTTTATTAACCCGGCAATTAGATACTTCAATATCGTCATTGTCCGGCTTGACCGGACAATCCAGAACCTGCTGAAAAGACTGGATTCCCTGATCAAGTTCGGGAATGACAACCCCGGGATTCTTTGTATATTTGCTTGCCGTGTTAATAGTTTTCATAAAGACGATCACATTTTCACCGGGAGCAGAAAAGATCGCTTGCCGTGAGAAGGGATGGGGATCTGTATGCCTGATACGCTGGAGTGCGGACTGCCTATTTGTTGAAAGCAATTACAATACTTGACCACAGCCGAGTCCGATCTCGCCAGCGCGGCAAGAAAGAAGTCAGGCCTGAAAAACAAGTATTGCGACAGTATCTCTTAATGCCCGTCGGGCCAGGATGATTGACTTCTTCAACGGTTTAGGTCATGATGATTCCCGGAAGATCGGAAGTATCATCTTCATGACATCTTCATATTTGCTTCATCATTTCTTCATAGTTTTCAGATATTGTACTGCGCAACAGGGAAGAGAGGTGATGCAGATGAAGAGATGACGAGGCTTAACATATCCGCCAGCCTACAAACTTAGAATGGGGAGAGAGTTATGAAGAAACCAGGCAGTATAATCAGACTTATCTGCGCAGTACTTGCAATACCTATCCTTGCAGCCATCCTGCCGGTCACGGCGTTCGCGGACCAGGGAATCGTAATCATGCTGAAGAATACAGGACCATTGCCGATTACGGGCGCTTCCCTGGGCTTTGATGTTAAGCCCATTGATTCGTGGCAGACGCTCGAAGTTACTGTTGGCGATGGTCTGGGCGCTTCAAACATAGGTGATTTTCAAGTCGGGGTAATGCCTGTATCGCTGGATAACCCCTTGCCTCCGGGAGGAACGGCTTGTGTGGGGCCTCTTTCGCAGCTTGCCCCGGGGGATTATGTTGACATCGAGGCGGTAGACTCATACGGGAATGGATTCTTTTCTGCCGTGCCTCCCTTCCGGGAAATTATGCCCAGGGCTACGGT
>DATHCU010000268.1:0-5866 GCA_035319385.1 Thermodesulfovibrionales bacterium | reverse complement strand
AGTATCGGTGGTAGAGTATACGAAGTGCGCCTTGTTCTCGGCGAGGTGTGTTGTGATAGTCCTCTTTTTTTCTGTGCATCTGCCGTGAACCACGGCCGCGTACTTCTTTTCCGTTTCTTCCCAGTGATCCTGGAGCAGCAGCTTTGTCTCCATGGTCTTCGCGAAAATGAGAATGCCGGAAGTGTCGCGGTCCAATCGATGAACAATGAAGATCCGGTTTGCCGACCTCGGGGATCCCTTACGGACATAATCGGTCAGCATCGCGTAGAGGGTTCGCGATTTGTCCCTCTCCGTACCCATTGTCAGCAGGCCTGCGGGTTTGACGACGACCAGTACGTGGTTGTCTTCGTACAGTATGCTGATATCTTTTGGCAGGTGAGTCTTGCGGGGGCTCGGTCTCCTGGACATTGAGGATCTCCTGCAGGCTCTGTCTTTATCGAATCATTCCGGGCCGGACAAGATACTTCTGACGTACTGCCACAATTCTTCCCTGCCTTCTCCGGTCAGGCTGGAGTAGACCAGCGCCGGAACGTCGGCGGGCAGCATCAATCCTCTGCGAATTGCGGCAATATGGGCCGGCCGCCTCGAACGGCTTATCTTATCTGCCTTTGTGCCGACAACCATGCATGGAATATTAAGCTTCATCAGCCATTCCGAAGCATTTCTATCGTTTCTCAACGGCTCATGCCTAAGGTCGATCAGGTGAATAATCAGGGCTAGCTTGTCCCGATTCCGGAGATAGCCTGTTATGAACTCTCCCCACTCTCTGTGCTTCCCCTTTGATGTCGCCGCATAACCATATCCTGGCAGATCGACGAGATATATCTGTTCATTGATCGCAAAAAAATTAATCGTCTGTGTCTTGCCCGGCGTGCTGCTTGTCTTCGCCAGAGCCCGGCGTGAGCACAGGGAATTGATCAGGGACGATTTGCCCACGTTGGAGCGTCCGACCATTGCAATCTCAGGATATCCCGCGTCCGGGTACTGATTGGGTCCGACCGCACTGATGACACATGTGGCTGATGTTATTTTCATAGTTATTCTTTGCAGTATTATCCTAGGTCCATATCGATTATTGTAACACGATGTCCACGAAAGAGCCGCCGGGAGAGTGTCGGTTTCCCGGCAGAAGGGCTCCTGAATTACAATATATGCATCAAAAATTTGACGCCAATTGTGACCGCAACTTTCAAGTCCCTGAAAATTCAACATGTTACGCACAGGCATCTTTTTTGCTTCAGCTGTTGCGGGTCAGACTCCTCATGTTTTCTGGAAGCAATCATAGGTTTGTCACTAAGGGCGGGAAATAACCCGCCCTTCTTTCTTTGACCCGGCAGAGTCTACCCTATCGCTGCAAAAGGCTTTTCGAGCCGCCCTCCCTTTTTGCATTTACAGCCATTTTCCAACTGTATAGTGTATCCGAAAATAGGCCAATGCTTATGTCGGATAATGTTACCATCAATGATTCAACCGCGAGCAACAAATTAAGGAGACGGCTATGGATAGAAGAGGATGGATAGTGACTTTTGCGGGCATGGGTCTCAATCTTGCCCTGGGCATTCTGTACGCATGGAGTATATTCGGAAAGCAATTGACCGAGGCGGTGGATAAGGGCGGGTTCGGCTGGAGCAAGACCGAGGCCACGATCCCATATACTGTAACGATAGCCTGTTTTGCGGCGATGATGGTCCCTGCCGGGCGCCTTCAGGACAAATTTGGGCCGCGCATTGTTGCTTCAGTGGGAGCTCTTCTTACGGGGACGGGGCTTATAGTGGCGAGTCTCGGGGGTCCGTCGACCACGCTTCCCGCAATACTCGGTTTTGGCATGATGGCGGGTACCGGCATAGGGCTGGGATATGCATCCGCGATGCCTGCGGCCGTGAAATGGTTTCCTCCCCAGAAGAAGGGGCTTATCACAGGCCTCGTCGTGGCGGGTTTCGGTCTTGCTCCCGTCTATATTGCACCACTCTCCAGGTATCTTCTCTCGGTCTACGGCATTAATAATTCTTTCAGGGTATTGGGCGTTGCCTTTATGGTCTCAACAACGGTCTTTGCCCAGTTTATCAGGAACCCTTCTGTTAATACTGCCGTGAAAGGCTCAGCAAGTTCGGATCAGACGAAACCTCTGGAGACGGGCTATTCATGGAGGCAGATGATAAGGACCCCTGAGTTCTATTCCCTCTATATCCAGTACGCATGCGCGGCAACCGCGGGGCTGATGATAATCGGCCATCTGGCCAAGATCGTATCGGTACAGTCAGGGAACCGGATTACTATCGGGTTTCTCCTCGTTGCCTTGCTCGCGATATTCAACGCCGGTGGGCGCGTTGTGGCAGGCATTGTATCGGACTATGTCGGGAGGGTTGTCACAATTGCATTTGTGTGCATTGTGCAGGCGATGACCATGTTCTTCTTCCCGCACTTCACGACCGTAAATGCCTTTATCCTGGGGTCCGTGCTTGTTGGGTTCAACTACGGCGCGTGTCTCTCACTCTTTCCAGCCACGACAGCAGACTACTGGGGCACGAAGAACCTGGGTCTTAACTACGGCATCCTTTTTACTGCTTGGGGGATAGGCGGGGTCTTCGGTCCCATACTCGCAAGCAGGATAGCAGATGCGACAGGGGCGTACACGAACGCGTATTACATTGCCGCATCACTCCTTTTGTTCGCGGCATTACTGGCGATGTTCAGCTATATCAACATATCCGTGAAGATATCTGCGAACGAGGTCACTATCAAACTTGTGAGAGTACCGTCAGCGGGAAGAAACCGCAGGTCTGCCGCCTAGGCAGATCATACAGTGGACTGATATATGGGGGCGTCAGTTTGCCCGCAGTGCGTCCACTATGTTCATTCTTGCGGCCCTGACAGCAGGCAGCAGGCCTCCGACCAGGCCCATTGTCAGACCGAACAGGATGGATTTGTAGACGATGCCGAAGGTGATCGAAAAGCTGAAGGCGAGTTCCGAAAAGGTCGCCCAGTTCATGGTGGATATTGTGAAGAGCTGAAGAAAAGATGCGAAGAACAACCCGGCAATTCCGCCCATAAGCCCCAGCAAGAGAGACTCAACCACGAAAGCCGCGAGAATGCTCGAGCTCCGAAAACCTATGGACCTGAGGGTCCCGATTTCATTCGTCCTGTTGGCCACGGCGGCATACATAGTTATCATCGCCCCTATTATTGCGCCGAGAGAGAAGATTATCGTGAGAGTGATGCCGAGTATCCTGAGAAATTTGGCCATCATCTCCGACTGGTCCTTATAATACTGTGTCTCCCTCTTTGCCTCCAAGGTAAGTCGGGGATCGTTTTCAATGCGGTTCCTGATCTCTTCGAAGTCCGATGAACCGCGCAGCCTGAATATGACGGATGAGTAGGCGGGTCTGCGAAAAGATTGCATGAGCTGGTCCACGTCACCCCAGATCTCGGAATTGAAACCCGTGTTCCCGGCATCGAATACCCCCACGACGGTCCAGTCCCTCAAGGCGAAATGAAGATTCTCTCCAAGGCCTCCGCCCTTGAATCTTTTCGATATGCTGAGGCCGGCCATAATCTCTGAGGAACCCGGTCTAGGCATGCGGCCTTCAACCAGCTTCACCTGGGGACGCAGGACGGCGGAGTCTTCCGATATGCCCCTAATTACCACATTGGACGGCTTATTGGTGTCTCGCTTGGGAAGTGAAATAAGTACTACCAGTTCTTTTGCTGCGAGCGGTCTTCCATCCGGGCCGATTGCTATCTCCGGTTCAGTTTCGATGACCGAGGCCTGAAGCCGGTCAACGCCGCTCTGCACCTCGGACCCTGCTCCCTTCCTGATTACTACGACATTGTCATAGGAGCCGGTCTCAACCAGTGTTTTCTGAAGGCCCTCCGCGAGCATCAGGACTGCCGCAAAGACGAAAACCACCAGGGACATTCCCGAGATCGTCAAGGCGGTCGTGAGTCTCCGGGTCCAGAGATTGCGAAAGCTGTAAGAAAAAGGGACCTTCACTTATCCGATTCTCCTGAGCCCGTCTGCGATGCGTATATTAATGGCCCTCCATGTCGGGAAGATGCCTGCTACGAACGATACCAGGAATGCCGCTGCGATGTCCATATACACGGTCTTTGTTTCGACGTAGAATATGGGGAAATATGTGCTGAGTTCCTTCGCGAATATCTTTGCGACCGGAAATGTGAGCAGAATTCCACAGGCGGCCCCTATCATGGTTATGCACACCGATTCTCCGAATATAAGTCCGCCGACCTGAAACCCTCCGAACCCGAGGGTCTTGAAGACGGCAAACTCGCCGATACGCTCTCTCGCTGTCATTGCCATTGTATTTGCGACGACTACCATGATGATGAAGATTATGACGAAAGAGACCAGCTTTATCGCTATTACGATCGCCTCTGTCATAGAAATGAAGCTCAGCTGGAAGGCCTTTTCAGTCTCGGTCAGAGTTTCAGCCAGCGAGTTTTTGAACATGTCGTCTATCCTGGTAGATACATCCGCCGCACTACGAGGGTCTTTTATTTCTATGAGGTACCAGCCCACCTGGTCCGCCCAGGAACGGCCTGCTTTCTTCAGGGCCTCGTTGAGATAGTCCCACTGAAAGAAGAAGGCTGTCTCATCGACTGTATTGTCCCTGCCTCTATAGATGGCACGCAGCACAAAGTCCCAGTTGCCTGGAAAGATAGTACCCTTCAACGTAATAGAATCGCCGATCTTCCAGCCGAACCTGTCGGCCAGCTTGCGCCCCGCAACCGCTCCCTTCCGGTCTCGCAAGAAAGACGCCATCTGGTCCGATGGAACAATGATCTCCGGATACATCGCCAGATATGTCTCGGGTTCCACAGCATAGTTGGCAAAGAAATTCTTCTCATCGATATATATGCCTCCGAACCATGTGCCGTATGATACACCTTTCACTCCCTCGACCTGTCTTATTTTTTCCTTATACGACATGGGCAAGGGAAATACGAGAGATACGGCATTTCTTGATACCAATCTGCTTGCCGACGACGCCTCGACTCCCGCATACCATGCGCTGATGACGGTCCGCAGAAGACCGAAAGCCAGTATGGCTATAGTCACTCCGAGAATTGTGAGGAAGGTCCTCAGTTTGTGGCGGAAGGCGTTTCTAAAAATCAGTTTGAGGATGTGCATTCAGGATGCCTTTGTCAAGATACTGCATGAGATGCGCCTTCTTGGCAGCCCTCGGATCGTGTGTCACCATGATTATTGTCTTCCCGAGTTCATTCACAAGCCGGTCCATCAGTTCCAGTATCTCTTCAGCAGAGCTTCTGTCAAGGTCGCCGGTGGGCTCATCAGCCACTAGTATGGTCGGATCAGTCACAACGGCCCGTGCTATTGCCACCCGCTGCTGCTGACCGCCTGAAAGTTGTCCGGGGCGGTGGTCCATGCGGTCGGAGAGGTTGACTACTTTTAAAGCCAGTTCGACATGTGTCCTCCTCTCCTTCTTTGACAGGTTCGAAAGAAGAAGAGGGAGTTCAACGTTCTCAAATGCCGTCAGAACAGGGATAAGATTATAAAACTGGAAGATGAACCCGACATTGGAAGCCCGCCACGCCGCCAGTTCATTTTCCGACAGGGAGGTTATCTCGACACCATTGACCCTGATGCTGCCGCTGTCAGCCTTATCGATGCCTGCGATCAGATTCAGAAGCGTGGTCTTTCCCGAACCGGACGGGCCCATAAGCGCAATAAATTCTCCCTTCTTGATATCGAGAAACACGCCGGTCAGAACTGGCAGCACCTGGCTGCCCCGCCGATATGACTTTGAAAGGTTCTTTATCTCGACAATAGGAGTCGCGTCGTTCATTACTTTTCTGCAACCTTTATCCGCGTTCCGTTTCTCACCTT
>DATHCU010000267.1:0-4700 GCA_035319385.1 Thermodesulfovibrionales bacterium | reverse complement strand
AAGTGAAGACACGGCTGCCGCACCGGAAAAGAACCAACCGGAGAAGACGGCCGCGAAATGAGCGGTCTGTGAAGTAATCTCTGTGATACAATGCGCAATGTCGCAATCATAGGGGCGGGTGTGGTTGGCACTGCGATAGGATATCTTCTGAATAAGAGGGGATATCATATCACAGGCATCGCCAGCAGGACTATCGATTCGGCTAGGAGGGCGCGGGACTTCATCGGAAGCGGTACGGTATCCACCGATCTCTGCTCGACCGCAAGAAAAGCCGATATTGTTTTCATAACAACGTCAGACGGCGCTATCCGAGGCGTCTGCAACAAGATAGCCGCAGGGAAGGGTTTTAAGCGGGGTAGTATCGTGTTCCATGCGTGCGGAGCTCTATCGTCGAAGGTGCTCCTTTCCGCCAAGAAGAAGGGTGCATATACGGCATCTCTGCATCCCCTTCAGAGTCTGGCAAGCGTTAAAGAGGCTGTCAGGCGCATCCCTGGTTCGTATTTCTCCATAGAAGGAGATGAAGCTGCACTGTCTGCAGCGCGTGATATTGTCGCTTCCCTGAGGGGCAGGGAAATAGAACTCAGGATTCAGAAGAAGACGCTTTATCATGCCGGTGCCTGCGCCGTGTCTAATTATCTTGTTGCCACTATCGGGCTGGGGCTGGAACTGTTTGAGGCTGCCGGCATAGGCAGGGAGGATTCCCTGAAGGCCCTTATGCCGCTGATTAACGGGACCGTCAAGAATATCAGAAGACTGGGAATCCCGAAGGCCCTGACCGGGCCTATTGCGCGCGGGGATGCCGGAATTATCCGGGAGCATTTGAAGTCCATCTCCCGGGACAGAAGAGATTTGGTCGATCTCTATTGTGAACTCGGAAGATACACCGTCAAGACGGGTATCGCGAAAGGGACTTTGGATGCAAAAAACGCGCTGGCGATAGATGCTCTATTTGACAATTATCAGAAAGGAAAAGATATATAGATGAAGGTACTTGTTGTTGACAGCGGGGGGAGAGGGCATGCTATTGCTTGGCAGTTTAAGAATGATCCTAATGTGAAAGAGGTGATTTGTGCCCCGGGCAATCCGGGAATTGCCCGCGAGATCAGATGTGAAAATGCGCGGACTAATGAAGAGATTCTGGAGCTCGCGAAAAGAGAAAGAGTGGATCTGACCTTTGTTGGCCCTGAGAGCCCGCTTACGAAGGGGATTGTCGATCTTTTTTCCGCCGAGGACATGCCCATTGTCGGTCCACGGCAGAGGGCTGCCATTCTCGAGGGAAGCAAGGCGTACACGAAACTGCTATGCAGGGAAATCGGCGTGCCTGTTCCTGAATTTGAGGTTTTCGATGATCCCGGACTGGCAAAAGACTATGTCACGCATTTGGGTCATCCGGTGGTGGTAAAGGCCGATGGGCTGGCGCAGGGAAAGGGATCGATCGTCTGCTCAAATGAGGAAGATGCTGTCCGGGCTATCGATCAGTTGATGGTCGAGAAGGCCTTTGGGGACGCCGGCAGCAAAGTTGTGATAGAGAAAAGACTTTTCGGAACCGAGATATCCTTCTTTGTCTTCACAGATGGAGAGACGCTGGCCCCGATGCCCGTTGCGCAGGATTACAAACGGGCCTATGATAATGACGAGGGGCTTAATACAGGCGGGATGGGCTCCTATTCTCCTCACCGGATGGAAGGGGAAGAGCTTGACAGGCTTGTGTGCGAAAAAGTTGCCCGGCCCCTGATTCAGGGATTCAGGGAGAAAGAGGGGGTGGCATATCGCGGAATACTCTACTGCGGCCTGATGCTTGTTGACGGTGTGCCGCATCTTCTCGAGGTCAATGTGCGTTTCGGAGACCCGGAGGCTGAGGTCATACTTCCGAGGCTAATAACCCCTTTGAGCGACATCAGTTTCCAGATAATAAACGGCGTCCTAAGCGAGAAGAAGGTCCAGTGGAGCGGGGACTGCTTCCTGGATGTGGTCGCTGCTCAGGGCAGGACCCGTCAGATGAAGAACGGCAAGAGCAAGGGTTGGTACCCGGGTTATCCATCACGTTATGGCAAGGGCTATCAGATTTCGGGAATTGAGGATATTCAGGATCCGTACTGCAAGATCTTTTTTGCCGGCGTAAATTATTCTGAGACAAAAGGCCTGGTTTCCGACGGAGGAAGGGTGCTCCATGTTATCGGCAGGGGTGTTACCCTTGAAAAGGCGAGGTCCGTCGCATATGAAAATATTGAAAAGATCCGTTTCGACGGAGTCCGATACAGGACTGATATAGGAAAAGAATGAGTCCCAATAGTAATCCTCCCCTTCGCAAGGGGAGGGACGGAGGGGTTTTATCAAAAGAAGCGCCGCAACAAGAAAGAAGGACGTGTTGTGAGAAGACAACCACCCCAACCCCTCCTTATCAAGGAGGGGATTCTAGGAGGCTTGCATGGCATTCCGTGATGTGTTGAATTCAGGGAAGTTTGTCGTTACCGCTGAGATCGGTCCGCCGAAGGGCACGGACATTCATGACATGCTGCACCATATCGAGCTGCTCAAAGGAAAGATTGATGCAGCCAACGTGACGGACAACCAATCGGCCGTTATGAGAATCTGCTCAATGGCAGTCTGCAAGATAGCCCTTGATCATGGTCTGGAACCGATCCTCCAGATGACGTGCCGCGACAGGAACAGGATCGGCCTTCAGTCCGACCTCCTGGGCGCCTGCGTTCTCGGGATTAATAACGTCCTTTGCATGACAGGCGATTACGTCACCGCAGGAGACCATAAAGACGCAAAACCCGTATACGATGTAGAGTCCGTTCAGTTGCTTCAGATCGTAGATTCCTTGAACAGCGGAAGAGATATATCGGGCAAAGAACTGAAAGGGGCTACCGATTTCATTCAAGGTGCTGTTGTTACGCCTGAGGCTGCCCCTCTCGAGCCGCAGACGATAAAATTTGAGAAGAAGGTTGCGGCGGGCGCGAAGTTCTTTCAGACCCAGGCCATTTATGATATCGCTGCATTCAGGAGGTTTATGGGGTATGCAAGACAGTTTCCTGTCAAAATACTTGCGGGAATTGTCGTGCTGAAGTCTGCGGGGATGGCAAACTTCATGAACAAGAATGTCCCGGGTATCCGCGTGCCGCAGGATCTCATTGACGAACTGAAGGCCGCGGGCAAGGAAAAGGCGATGGACGCAGGACTGAACATAGCGTCGCGTCACATACGGCAATTGAAGGAAGAGGGTATATGTGACGGAGTGCATATTATGGCAATCGGGATGGAGGAGAAGGTCCCTGTCATCATGGAAATGGCAGGCCTGGTGTGATCTTGAGGGAAGCGAGTTTATCAAAGAGTGGGATCGGGGGAATGTGAGATGACAAAGAAAGACAAGAGAGCAGATGGTGTGGAATCAAGGCCTAAGCCTGTGCAGTCGAGAAAATGGTACAGATATCAGTTCTTCGGCAGCGCCAAAGTGAAACTTCCGAAGGAGAAGAAGCTGATAGATGCCAGCATAGCGAACATATCTTTCTCAGGAGTAGGCCTCTATTCATCCCGGTCGATCGGGAAGGGGAAGAGCGTAAAGATCAGGATCTCCTTTATCGACAAACACGGAAAGCCGCAGGAAGATATTGCCACCGGGAAGGTTGACTGGCAGTCCAAATTCAAGAATATGTATCTTATAGGCATATTTTTCGATGACGAGCTCAATGTGGCGGTCCAGCCCAGACTCATCGAACACCTTATGTGGCTTATTGATACTTATCAGTGGCCCCAGCCGTACAAGGATCAGAGGATAGCTATGCTGTGACAGGAGTTGCCGGAGCATTCTGCATCACAGGAAGTTCCAGCCAGAAGCAGCTCCCGTGGCCGGGTCTGCTTTCGACCCCGATAAGTCCACCCATCATTTGAACAAGTTTCTTTGCTATGGTCAGGCCGATGCCTGTGCCATCCGCCGACTTATCTCCGTTATGCAGCCGTACAAACGGTTCGAATATGGATGAAATCTCTGAGTCGTAAATGCCGTAGCCGGTGTCTGTCACGCTTATACGTATCATGCCCTCCCCAGCCGCCGCGCAGGCGACTGTGACAGACCCTGCTTCACGGTTGTATTTCACAGAGTTGGACAGCAAGTTGAGCAGGATTTCCCTTAACCGGACCGGATCGGCCTTGACAAACGTGCCTTCGCATCCTGACAGGTCATGGCTGATGAAGATCCCTTTTTCGAGTGCGATCGGCTGAATCAACTCGATGCAACTCTTCACAACCGGAAGGAGGTGGACATATTCCATGTTCAGGGAGATCGTTCCTGACTCGATCTTGGAGAGGTCAAGCATTTCATCGAGGAGATCCACCAGATAAGTGCCCGCGCTGTGTATCTCCCTCACCATGTTGTACGAGTTTTCGGAAAAAGGTTTATTGCTGCCGGCCTCGAGAAGCTCGGCGAATCCGGTTATGGCGTTCAGCGGTGTCTTCATATCATGGCTTATCCGGGAGATGAATTCAGTTTTAGCCCGGTTGGCCTTCTCGGTCTCCTCTTTTGCGGCAAGAATGGCATGTTGCTTAAGTGTCAATTCTTTCTCATGGTGCCTGATCCTGGCATCCTCTATCCTGTATTTGAATATAGTGACGTAGGTGACGTAGAGGATGATGAAGATAACTATCAGATACACCATGGCATCGCGCCTTTCATCCTGTATGCTCTGATTCCAGTACGA
>DATHCU010000266.1:0-2832 GCA_035319385.1 Thermodesulfovibrionales bacterium | reverse complement strand
ATTTTGAAATTATCAACCTATGACATATTACTGCTAATAACGTAATCTAACCGTAACTTATACCATCTTTTCTGATTTTCTGTCAAGGGAAAAATAGGAAATATGTGGAAGCTGTTAAAGCGTATGAGTTTTCGGGAAGTACGGGTGCAAGGATCAGGCATCATCAGGACACCTCGATGCGTCTGGTGGAGGCAAGTCCCTATGAAATTGTCGTCCTCGGTCTTGACCCGGGGATCCAAACAGTCCGGCTTCTTGCTTAGAGGCTGCCGGAATTACGGATCATAACACGTGAGACATGTCTGAGGAAGCGTCGGGACGCATAATGCTAGCGGATGCCTAAAGCTTCCAGTCTCTGCCGGGCAATTCCGTTCGAAGGATCTACGGCAATTGCCTTTGAAAAGGCCTGGCTGGCGTCCCTGAAGTTGCGAGTTGCCAGGAAGGCATCCCCCGCCGTGATATAGAAATTGGGATTACCCTTGGCGCTGCCGGCTTTGATTGTGGCTTCCACGGCAACTTCGTTCCAGAGCCATTCCTTCGGCAGGCCGAACTTCTGTATAATGTCCTGATTTTCGGGCAAATCCCTGATAAATATCAAGGAGAGATTGTCCATGTATATCAGACGCCACTCAGCGTCATTGAGCAGGGCGTAGACCAGGGGGACCAGTCTGCCCGAGAAGTTGTCGACAGAGAAAGTCAGAATGAAATTCACATTGTAGGCATTCAGCATATTCTGCCATTCTGGTTTCCCTTGAAACTGCCGCGGATAGGCCTGGAGGATTTTCACCTCCTGAAAGAAGACTTCTCCGATCAGTCCCCTGCCATCTATGAATACCTTGTAATCAGGGTAGAGTTCCCATATCAGGTATCCTCCCCAAACATAAGGGTTAAACATATTGCCGGGTATCTTGTTGGCTTTCAAGAACTTTACAGCTCCTTGGGGGTAGTTGTTCGCCTTTATACCACTCCTGAACAAGTCTGAATTATTGATAACGGCGATCAGGACAATCGTCAGGATAATGGACAAGGGCAGGTCGGACTTTTCTTTCAGCGCTTCAAACGCCCTTAATTGCGGCAGTCTCCCGGAAAGCGATACGCCATACCTTGCAATCATCAGCGCTGCCACAGGCGAGAAGAAAGGAATGTATCTCGATGAAGACAGACTTATTGCGGCCAGTCCTGCTGTTATCAATGCGTCTGTCAGATCCAGTTTCTTTACGTTAATCAGCATGATAAGAACCGTTGCTGCCAGGAGCAGGAGATAGGATATCAGATATGCGTCATGGTAACCCGACTGCAGAAAGAATATGGGCGACATCGACTCGATGATCATTTTCTTATAGAGGCCGCCTTCGAATTCAGTCAGGAAAGAGACGACATTAAATCCGTTAGGATTGATGAATGTTACGGAAACGGCCAGAAATCCCGCTATCGCAAATATCTTCAGTTGGGCGGCAGAGAGGGCGCTGCCGAAGTGTTTCAGGAAATATTTCGCAATCTCGCCGGACAGGTATCCGAGGATAATGACCACGCCGAGAATATACCCCCCGTGGAGGTTGGCCCATAGAAGCATAATCACCGGCAGCGGAATCAGATACGAGGCAAGTGCTGCCTGAGACCTCGCTCCGCCGCTGTCCGACAATCGTCCGTTATTGTTCCCCTGGCATTTCTTCCTGAATCCCTCGATCAGGAAGATCAAAGTGAAGGAAAGAAGAAAAGAGAACAGCTGGGGTCTTTCGCCGGTAAATGTGTGAAGAACGACTATCAACGGCAGAAGAAGCAGCAAGGAAGAGTACATGCCCATCCCTTCCCGGCGTATGCCCTTATACAGGAGAATAAAGATAAGTGTGAATATCGCTGCCCTCAGATAGATGATGCCCTGGAAACTGAACGATTTGTAAATCAGGAAGAAGATGACCTGGGCCAGCCAGTATTGTGAAAGGATAAACCTGATCCTGTTTGATTCAGGATGGATTGGGTCCTTGGAAAGAGATGTGTACGCAAAAGGATCGGTCGAGGGTACTGTCCCAGATGTGTATATGTATTCACCGGTCTTGAGATGCCACCAGAAATCAGGGTCCTTTATCTGGACAGAAAAGACGCCCAGGATGAGGACGAAAAATAAAAAGAGGCAGATGGTCTTAGTAATCTTAAGCGTCACAATAATGGGACCTTACTTCGTATCTCTGCATAAATTTTGTTGTTCGAGTAATCCGTCATTCCCCGACTCGATCGGGGAATCCAGTCTTTTCAATGCGTTTTGGATTATCCGGTCAAGCCGGATAATGACAAAGTGATGCTTTGGACAGAAGAATCGTCCATGATCCTCTCAGTTTACGTCGATGCCTGCTGACTCAAATAAGCATCGATCTCTTTCATCACCAGGTTAATCAATATCGGTATCATTTCCTCTATCTTAGGTGAAAGCTCCAATCCCACATCCAGATCATAGGGTTCCACTCCCAGGAATATGACTTCCGGAGGTTTTGTCCCCGTAAAGCGGGCGACATTAATCACATCAGAAAAGTCGATCCCGTGCGCAGATCTGATGACGCCTTTCTTCGCCGCAAGGTCATTATCGGTGAACCGGAAGAGAGTTCCCGGAGGAGCTCCCGCCTTTACCGCGTCAACAACAATGACCTTCTTCCTTCCCTCGATGACATAGAGAAGGTCGAGCCCCTTTATGCCGCCATCTATGACCTCGACTTCCGGGGGCAGGGTCATCTGCATCATTCTCTCTGCAACCCTTACGCCGATTCCCTCGTCCTTGAGCATTGTGTTGCCGACGCCCAAGACGAGAATATCTTTCTCCTTATCCATTAGGAATCTCTCCTT
>DATHCU010000265.1:0-4995 GCA_035319385.1 Thermodesulfovibrionales bacterium | reverse complement strand
GTCATGGATATTCAAGGCTACTCCATACATAGTCATGACCTCCGTAGTAGCAGCATCCATGATAGTCCCGGTGGTTACCACGAAGTCTCCTTTCTGGATGATCGGAGATGTCATAGCCCTGATTTACATCCTGGCTCTCGGTAGGTTTTTCATGGCCCTGGCAGGGCTCGATACCGGAACGTCCTTTGGGGGCGAGGGCAGCAGCAGGGAGATGACGGTTGCCATCCTTGTAGAACCGATGATGATGCTCAGCATCTTTACGGCGGCTGTATCGGCCGGGTCGACAAACATCGCTAGGATCGCCGAGACCCAGAATGTGCTCTATTCGCCCTCGCACATCCTTGCCCTGTCAGCTTTTATCGTGGCTGTCATTGCGGAGACTGGGAGAATACCGGTTGACAACCCGGATACACACCTCGAACTCACGATGATCCATGAGGGCATGCTTCTTGAGTATTCCGGCAGATATCTCGCACTTATGGAATGGGCGCATTACATCAAACAGATGCTCCTGTTTACCATCACAGCTGACATATTCTTCCCTATTGGAATCAGTTCTACTACTGAATTATGCGGAGTGACCCTGTCCGCCGCGGTCTATGTCATTAAGATGCTTTTCTTCGCCGCTTTGATGGCCCTGATAGAGTCGTCTAGGGCAAAAATGAGGTTCTTCCAGCTCCCGTCTCTTTTAGGCGGGTCGTTTGTCCTCGCCTTGCTTTCGCTGATAATGCACATCATGAGGGGGGTTCAATGACAAACTGGGTCCAGGCATTTTCTGTCATCGATTTCATATCGGCGGGCATACTCGTGACTGCCGTCTCGATTAATACTTTCAAGAGGATTGAGCCGGCTGTGAAGGCTTACACGTTGAATTCGTGGCTTCTGTCCGCCCTGACGGCTGTAGCCGCATTCATGACCGGTGAGGTACACCTGTACGCTGCTTCGGTCATAACTCTTGTGAGTAAGGGCTTCCTGATCCCCATGTTCCTCAGAAAGGTTGTGAGGCAGATTAAGGACACGCACGATGCTCAACCTTATATCAGCAACGCCCTTTCTCTCACTATATCGGGCATCCTCGTTGTTGCGGGCTATGCTTCGCTGAAGGAGGGCATCATCGTCACAGGCCTGTCGAAGAGTGTCCTTCAGATCTCGGTTGCCGTGATACTCATCGGTCTTTTCATCATGATAACGAGGAGGAAGGCCATCATACAGGTAATCGGGCTCCTGTTTATGGAGAACGGGCTGTTCCTCGCGGGGTTCGCACTTGCCTTTGGAATGCCCCTGATAATAGAACTTGGGGTGTTGTTCGATATGCTCATGGGCATTATTATCCTCGGCATATTTGTAATACAAATCAAGAAGTCGTTTGCGTCTTCTGACCTTGATAAATTGACGATACTGAAAGGATAGAATTGGATCGATGCTCCTGATACTCGCGATACCCGTTGTCACGGCCGTCATATGCTTTCTGGTGAAGAGCCCGAAGCTTGCAGGGTATATCAGCCTCGCAGGGGCGGTTGCCCTTGCATCTGCGGCGCTGCCCGTGATTGTATCAGTGATGTCGGCGCCTGCCGAACTGATCTACGGAGCTCTTTACATGGATGCACTTTCGGGATATATCATGGCCCTCGTGATCTTCCTGAGTCTCGTGTCCGCGGTCTATTCCATAGAATATCTTGACCATGAGATGAGGGTTGGTCTCATCGCTGAAAGCGGCGTCAGGAGATACTACGCCCTGCTTCACCTGTTTATCTTCACTATGCTCCTTGTAACCGCGGCAAACAACCTCGCTCTTATGTGGATAGCCATTGAAGCCACAACGATAGTGTCTGCCCTTCTGATCGGGCTTGGTTTCAGCAAGAGAAGTCTGGCAATCGAGGCTGCCTGGAAATATATAATCCTCTGCACCGTGGGTATAACCTTTGCGCTGCTCGGAATATTCATTACATACTATGCCTCCAGCGTGGCCACAGGCGGATATGGGTCTCTCAACTGGACAACCCTCAAGGGCATCGCAGCAAGACTGAACCCTTCCACGATGAAACTTGCTTTTATCTTCATTCTCGTCGGATACGGCACGAAAGCCGGTCTTGCGCCCGTCCACAACTGGCTGCCTGATGCTCACAGCGAGGCTCCGAGCCCTATCAGCGCACTGCTTTCCGGAATACTTCTGAATACGGCTTTCTACGGCATCATGAGATTTGTATCCATTACCGACCCCTCTACCGGGAGTGTCTTTACAGGCAATCTGCTTATTCTTTTCGGCCTTATTTCGCTGGGTATATCTTCCGTGTTCATCCTGGTGCAGGTAAATTACAAGAGGCTGCTGGCGTACAGCAGCATCGAACACATGGGCATTATATCGCTCGGCCTGGGAATCGGCGGCCCCATAGGTGTTTATGGAGCGCTCCTCCACGTCATGAATCATGCCCTGTCCAAGCCCCTGATGTTCTTCGTTTCAGGCAGGATACAGGCGCATTATGGATCTACCAAAATAGAGAGTGTCAACGGGGTGCTTTCGTCTATGCCCCTGCTGGGAACACTGACTTTTATAGGGGCGTTATCCCTTGCCGGCACGCCGCCCTTCAATATCTTTGTCAGCGAATTTACTGTCCTGCAGGCAGCTGTGGTAAAAGACCTGTGGTTTGTTGCCGGCCTGTTTCTCTTGTTTGCAGTGTTTGTCTTCTACGGCATTCTTTCAGGTTTCGGAAAGATGCTTTTTGGTGGGAAGTCGACCGCGGGAGCCGGCGTTAGTGGACGTGCAGGCCACGAAGCTTCATCTTCCGGCTCCTCACTCTCAATCGCATCGGTCTTCAACAATAGTATAATGATCGCGCTTGCATCCTTAGTCGTGGTGTTTGGCTTTACGGTGCCCGATTTCATAAGCAGCACGATCAGGACCTGCATAGACATCCTCGGAGTCAGATAATGGACAGTGTATTAAGAGGCTTATAGCAAGGAAAGAGCATTTGAATGAGGTATACATGGAAGTCCTGAAGAAGGACTATAAGGATGCGTGTATCTACCTCTATCGAAATGGTGAGTCTGTTCTGAGGACCATGTTCGCGGCCGATGAACGGGAGATTGACGGTACGTTCAAGATATACTCCGTCTTCTCGGCACCGGGAAGGGATGAGTTTCTTATCATATACACTTCCGTTTCAGGGGATGATCTCTCATTCCCTTCTATCACGATCAACATACCAGCTGCGCACTGGTATGAACGCGAGATTCACGACATGTTCGGGCTTGTGCCTGAGGGCCATCCGGACCTGCGATGCCTGGTCTTCCATGATTCCTTCCCCGCCGGATCGTACCCTCTGAGAAGGGACTGGTCCGTTGATGAATCCGATCTGAGGGAATGGGGAGAGGGAAGGGCTGTCAAGAGGCCTTACGCTTTCATGGAAGTGGAGGGCGAGGGCATAACGGAGATACCGGTGGGGCCGGTGCATGCGGGGATCATTGAGCCGGGACACTTCAGGTTCAGCACTGTGGGCGAGACCATCTTCTTTCTCGAACCCAGACTCTTTTATACGCACAAGGGGACGGAAAAACATTTCGAGACACTCGGGTTTTCAGAGGGAGTAAGACTTGCAGAGAGGATCTCGGGAACGTCCTCGTTCTCTCATTCGGCTGCATACTGCATGGCGGTGGAAAGGATGGCGGGCATTGTCTTAACGGATAAAGCCAAGGCTGTCAGGACGCTGCTTCTCGAACTTGAAAGACTGTACAACCATATAGGCGACATCGGCAATATGTGCGCCGGTACTGGGCTGGCGGTCGGATACGCAAGGGGCGCTGTTATCAAGGAGCGGCTGATGCAGCTCAATGAAATGCTTACGGGCAGCAGATACCTCCGAGGTATCAATGCCGTCGGCGGGGTAACCAGGGATGCATTCCCGAAGAGGGATCACATTATGTCCGTCTTGGAGGACGTTACGAAGGAATTCAAGTCCTTTATGAAATTGCTCCTGGGCACGGTCTCTCATATGGAGCGCGTAGAAACCACAGGGAGACTCTCCAGGGATATAGCTGTTAAACTGGGGGTTACGGGGGTTGCGGCAAGGGCGTCCGGCGTCAATGACGACATCAGAAAGGCGCATCCGCACCTGCTTTATGACAGGCTTCATTTTGAGCCGTATACGATGTCGGCGGGTGACGTCTTTGCCAGGATGATGGTAAGAGCGGGAGAGACCGAATGCTCTCTGTCGATGATAAGCACTCTCTTCGAAAACTCTTACGACGGAGCGCTGATCACCGACAACAAAGGCATTCCGCCCGTTGCCTCGGCTCTGGGTTATGCCGAGACGCCGAGGGGTTCCGTATTCTATTGGGTGAAATCCGGTGCGGACGGAAGACCGTTGAGGGTCAAATTCAGGTCGCCATCTTATTGCAACTGGCCGGCGGTGCCTTTCGCCGTGCACGGCAATATAGTGCCTGATTTTCCCCTCTGCAACAAGAGCTTTAATCTGTCTTATTCAGGATGTGACATGTGATAAAAGAAATATTAAAGAATCTTGCTCGCAAGAAGAGCGTAACTCCGCGCCTGGAGGAAGCAGATTCCTTTACGGATGATGCGGCAAAAATCATTGCTCTGCAGGCCGGAATCGACAGGGTATTCAGGAGGTCGCTGAGAATCAGGCAGGTCGATGCAGGTTCCTGCAATGCCTGTGAATGGGAGTGTACGGCTCTCACCAATCCTATTTATGACATCCAAAGATTCGGTATTGACTTTGTGGCATCTCCTAGGCACGCGGATCTGTTGCTCGTTACGGGACCTGTTTCGAGACAGATGGTACTTGCCCTCAAGAAGACGTACATAGCGACGCCTGAGCCACGGCTCGTAGTTGCCTGCGGAGATTGCGGGATAGATGGCGGAATCTATAAGGGCAGTTATGCGGTCACAAACGGTGTTTCTGCCGTGATACCTGTTGACTGTATCATCCAGGGTTGCCCGCCTTCCCCTGTTCAGATAATTGAGGGGCTCGTTACGCT
>DATHCU010000264.1:0-6215 GCA_035319385.1 Thermodesulfovibrionales bacterium | reverse complement strand
CCGTACAGCGCATACTGGGGTATTCGCCCAAAGAATTAATCGGCAGGAACGCATTTGAGTACGTGCATCAGGACGATTTGACGCGCGTCAGCGAGGCATTTGCGAGGGTGGTTCAAAGCCCTGCCCTTAAATCAACCACTGAATTCCGTTATAAACACAAGGACAATACATGGAGGATGCTCGAGGCCACAAGCAGCAACCAGGCAGCCAATCCCGCAATAAGCCACATAGTTGTCAACTCCCGCGATATTACAAAGCGGAAACATACGGAAGAAGAACGGGAAAAGTTGAGGACGCAGCTACTGCAGTCACAGAAGATGGAAGCAATAGGTCAGTTTGCCGGCGGCATTGCTCACGATTTTAACAATATCCTGACGGTGATTATGGGATGCGCGCACTACCTGAAAAAGGAATTAAAGGACGACGATCCCTTGCAACTGGACATTAACGACATGCTCGCGTCTACCGAAAAGGCATCGAATCTTGTCCAGAGCCTCCTTACGCTGAGCAGAAAGAAGGTGATTAACCCGCAGCACATCGATCTGAACGAGATCGTGCAGAGCATGCAGAGACTGCTGGTGCGCATCATCAGTGAAGATATCAAGGTCAGGACCAGTCTTGCTGACGAGAAGCTGATCGTCATGGCAGACCCGGGACAGATAGAGATGGTATTGATGAACCTCGTGATGAACGCAAGAGACGCCATGCCCCTGGGAGGCCGGCTTACCATCAGCACGGATTCCCTGGAGATCGATGACGAACACATTGAGACCGGGTGTTACGGCCGGCAGGGCAAATACGCCGCAATAGTAGTCTCCGATACCGGCAGGGGTATGGACGAGAATACGAGAGAAAGAATCTTTGACCCGTTCTTTACAACGAAGGAAGCCGGCAAGGGCACGGGCCTAGGTCTCGCAATGGTTCACGGAATTGTCAAACAGCATAACGGCTATATAAACGTCTACAGTGAGACCGGCATGGGGACAACCTTCAGGATTTATCTGCCCATAGCAGCCAAGGAGGCCGCTCGTGTGAAACCGCAAGATGTGCGCACTCCCGAAAAGGGGACGGAGACGCTTCTCCTTGCGGAAGACAATAAGGAAGTCCGGAAATTCACCAAGATGATGCTCGAAAAATGCGGATACGATGTCATAGAAGCCAAAGACGGGGAAGACGCTGTCAGAAAGTTTCTGAAGAACAGGAATAGGGTGCAGATGCTTCTCTTCGATGTCATAATGCCGAAGAAGAACGGAAAGGAAGCCTATGATCTGATACGCAGGATAAGGCCTGATATCAAGGCCTTGTTCGTAAGCGGGTATGCTGCCGATGCTGTCAGGAAGCGGGGGTTGCTGGAAGAGGGGAGTGATTTCGTTCAAAAACCCGCGTCTCCACTGACGTTCCTGAAGAAGATCAGAGAGGTGCTCCAGAGGTAGATCACCCGCCGTCTGTCCCGTCGATTTCACGATCTATTCACAATCGTATGGCATAATAGATATAAGAAATGACTCTGAGAAAGAAGATCGGCATCGCAGCATCCGCATTCTTGCTTTTTGCATCCGCAAGTTACTTCCTGTACATGGAGGAGCAGGGGAACTTTCATGCTGTCACCTCCGGGGAGGCCTACAGGTCCGCTCAACTCGACCGTGACGAATTGGAGTACTATATCAGAAAGTATGATATCAAAAGCATTGTAAATCTGCGCGGCAGAAATCCGGATGCTCCATGGTACAAGGAAGAGGCGGCAGTGAGTTCAGAGAACAAGATAACCCACTATGATATCTCTCTGTCCGCGACCCGTGAGCCGTCTGAAGACGATGTGCGCCGGCTTATCAGTATCTTTCGCAGCGCACCTCGTCCTGTATTGATACACTGCCAGGCCGGAGCTGACAGATCAGGTCTTGCGGCGGCGATCTGGAAAGTCGTGATTGACAACGAATCAAAACCAGAGGCGGAAAAACAGCTGTCTATCGTTTTCGGGCATATACCCATAGGGAAGACTTCCGCGATGGACAGGTTCTTCCGGAACTGGACTCCCGAGTATGCGCGGCGTCCGGATACCCTTTGAGTATCCGTCGCACCGATTTGTCCGCAGGACGCTAAGATGTCCTCTTGCTTTTTTGTCTCAGGACAATAATCCCAGCTAAGGCTGCTATGAACATTAAGATGCTGATCCCTTGCGATACGGGGATGTACGAGAAGAGAAAGCCTCTTGCTTCATCTCCCCTGAAGAATTCTACGGTAAACCTAAGAATAGAATACAGGAGCAGGTATGTCATGAACAGCATGCCTTTGTAAGAGGACTTATGCCCCGAAAGGACCATGAGGATCAGGAATATAACAAGTTCGCCTCCGGACTCGTAAAGCTGAACCGGATGCAGGCGAACGTTAAGGGGGGCGAGACATTCCGGGTCCGCGAAGATCACACCCCAAGGCAGTGTCTCTGCGGCTTTTCCGTAACAGCAGCCCGCGGAAAAACAGCCCAACCTTCCGAAGACATGGCCGATGGCGATTGAAGGGGCAAATATGTCCGCCATGCTCCACAGCGCCAGCTTGTGTCTCTTTACGTACCAGATAACCGTAGGCACCGCGACCATGACGCCGCCATAGAAGACGAGTCCCCCTTCCCAAATCTTGAATATCGCGAGAGGATCTTTCAGATAGTAGCCGCTGTTTATGATAATAAAAAGGAGTCTTGATCCCACAATGGCAGACAGCAGTATATAAAATCCAAGATCAATAATCCTGTCCGAGGGTATTCCTTCTTTCTTCGCCCGCCATACAGCCAGATAGAGGCCGATCAGAAAGCCTGTAGCGATCAAAAAACCATAGGTATGTATTGTCAGAGGGCCTATTCTTATCAGAATCGGATGCATATCTTTTTATAATAGCACGGAGGGAAGTCCTACTGCGGGACCTCAGCCTTCAAGGCCGGGATTCTTTCGGCAAAGATCTTGCCCATCAACAGACCGATGATCGCTCCAGCCAGAATATCCGATGGAAAATGTGCCAGTTCTTCGACCCTGTCGATGCTCACCGCCAGCGCGAACAGGTAGAACAAGACCCGGTATTTCGGATAATATTGTGAGAGCGTGTACGCAAAAAAGAAGACCATCGCGGAATGTCCCGAAGGGAACGAGTCATATCCGGTCTTCAATGACGGTCCGATGAAGAGCGGGTCGTATGACAGCTTCGGTCTCGCCCTCCCGATGGAATGTTTTATCACCTGTATTATCGCCCCGGTCGTAAGCAGGCCTATGAACAGCGACCTGCCCATAAGGTGCAGTTTCTTATTGTAGTATCTCCCTGCCACATATATTATGAGCCCAACGGCTATGAGCGTGGAGCCATTTCCGACAACGGTCATGAAGGGATCAACGTGCTTAAGTATCTTGTGCACCCTCAGAGTATCATAGATGCCGCCGAACCACTCAATAACTATCCTGTCTACGTAGAACAACATAAACGGGATTAGGCACGCCACAGAAATCAGTATCCTATTTTCTCTCAAGAAGCGCATACCGTCCGTCTGTCTTCACAAGGCCGAATCCCAGTTCCTTCAATGCGGCGACATCCCTTTCTTTTGTTATAGCTACATATGTCGTGTTCGGCTGCAATTCCGGCGCCAGCTTCTTCTGGCTTCTGACATTGATTATCCTGTGCCCCGAGTAGAACACTATGCTCGGATTGTTCATGCCGTAGGCGACTATCTTTTCATCATCTTTCAGTATGGAGCCGGCGTACTTGCTATACTCGTAAAGCGTCCCCTGCAGATACTGACTTGCCGCGGGCAGAGCTGTTGCCGAAATGAGACCAAGCAAAGCGACCATTGCGGCAGAGATATATCCGTAGCTGCTTTTACCTTTCAGCAGCGCGTATAAACAGCCGAGCGTCAGCATGCACATGATCGCCGCCGCATAATATGTCCACACCGCGTCGTGAATGCCGGAATTTTCCAGGTAGGCCTTTGAGAAGACGAATGCGACACCTATCACAAGAGACGCGATAGCTATAAATACCTCTGCATATCTCTTTCCTTGTGGCGTGCGCACGGCCCACCTGAAGTCCGAAGGCTCAGTGTTTCTGAACATTCCTTTGGAAATGAGAATCGAAACAGCAGGTATTGCGGGAAGTATATAATTGGGAAGCTTCGTCGTCGAGAACGAAAAGAATGCGAAGATAAAACAAAACCAGGTCAACAAGAACAACCCCGGATCATCATGCCCCGCGCGGATGTCTCTGCGGGATCTGATCCTGGAAATCACGGCCGTTATCCCGGCCGGCAGGAAAGCGATCCAGGGGAAGAGTCCTGCAATCATCACGGGAACATAATAATAGATGGGTCCCTTGTGTCCTGATATGACGCCGGCGTACCTGGCAAAGTGGTGCTTGATGAATAACTGCTGAATAAACTCATTTCCGTTGGCCATATATTCCGCCGTATACCATGGCAGTGCGACAACAAGGAAAACGAAAACAGCCTTAAGATCAAATACCTTCCTGATCCCCCTGAACTGCTCCGAGGCAAACAGATAAATGATGGCAATGCCGAAGGGGAAAACGATACCTATTAAT
Organism: Thermodesulfovibrionales bacterium; assembly: GCA_035319385.1. Taxonomy (GTDB): domain Bacteria; phylum Nitrospirota; class Thermodesulfovibrionia; order Thermodesulfovibrionales; family SM23-35; genus DYFC01. The sequence goes on along the minus strand of DATHCU010000264.1, from coordinate 1,643 downwards.
CCCTTTGTAAGAAAGGCAAGGGCGGAGAATGCGTAAAATCCGTAGATAAAGAGATGGTTCTTCTTCAGGGACAGAAAGAATGAGAACAGGGAAAGGGTTATAAAAAGAGAAAGGGCCATATCGGTCACGGCGGCGTGAGAATACATGAAGAAATAGACGGAAACCAGAAATGAAACGGCAGCGTAAAACGCTTCCCTGGCATTGCCGAACTGAGCCGCAAACAAAAACAGGGACATGGCAAGGAGGATCCCTGAGAGCGCGGATGGAAATCGTGCGGCGAATTCATTTATGCCGAAGGCTTTGTAGGAGCCAGCCATCAGCCAATAAAAGAATATGGGCTTGTCATAGCGGTTCACACCGTTGTAAGTCGGAGTTATCCAGTCTCCGCTCTCAACCATCTCCTTCGTAGCCTGAGCGAATACTGCCTCGTCAACGTCGAAGAGTGTCACGGCCCCGAGTCTGAAAAAGGAGATGAACACCGCGATCGCAGCCAATGCAATAACATACTTTCTCATGAGCGTGTCAGGTCCATTTCGGGTTGAAAGCAGACAATAAACCGGTTCGCTGTCATATGTATTTTAATCTTTGAGCACATTCCGAGTGAAAGGCTATTTCTTTATGGAGGTCAGCAGTATAATCCCGATTCCGATTGTGAGAGATGAATCCGCCACGTTGAAGGCAGGCCAATGAAAACTGCCGACGAAGAAATCTATGAAATCCACCACCTTTCCATAGACCAGCCTGTCAATGAGGTTACCGACAGCTCCCCCAAGGATGAGTGAAAGCCCGATATAATGGTAGGCATTTCTGATCAGGAGGACTGTCACGAAGACTATCGCGGCTGATGAGACAGCAATGAAGAACCAGCTGCCGATGCCTCTGAACATTCCGAATGCAGCGCCCGTGTTCCGCACATTCACTATGTTCAGGAACTGGAATACATCAATCGAGGCGTAAGGACTCAGTGAAGTCACTATCAGATATTTGGTAAACTGATCCAGTGCAATAACGGCCAGGGCGATGATCAAGCCAGTTGAGGTTCTCTTCATTATTTGGCGGAGATGACCTCATGGCAACGGTCGCATACATCAGGCGCATCCGCGAAGGCGCCTACGCTTTCCCTTCGGTTCCAGCACCTCTGACATTTGTCCCCCGGGGCTTTTTCAATCTTTATCTCAAGCCCCTCTATCTCGGAGCTTTTGTAAGCGTCTTCTGCCCCCTGTCCGACTATCTCCACGGCCGAGACTATAAAGAATGTCGAAAGGAAGTCTTTGTCCCCGGACAAGATGGTACTGTATCTTTCGGGCAGACGTATCATTATCTTCGCCTCAAGAGAATTTCCGATGAATTTTTCCGCCCTCTTTATCTCAAGGGCTTTATTAACCTCATTCCTGAGGGCAAAAAGGTCGCCCCATTTTTTTTCGATCTCCGGATCGAGGTATTTTTCATCAACCACAGGGAATTCCGAAAGGAAGACAGAGTCTTCAGCGCCTTGCACGGTCTGCTTTACGTGGCCCCAGACTTCCTCGGCGGTAAATGAAAGGATGGGCGCCATCAACCGCGTCATGCTCACGAGTATATTTCGAAGCACCCACTGGGCGGCCCGCCTCTCAGGCGAGTCCGATTTGAACGTGTAGAGCCGA
>DATHCU010000263.1:0-4502 GCA_035319385.1 Thermodesulfovibrionales bacterium | reverse complement strand
GAAGTATCGTCACATGATGTATCAATGCCTAGTATAAGCATTCGATATTTTCCTCTAATGCCGCATAACTGCAGGTTCGGGATTGAAGAACGGGCATCACAAGATAACCTTCATGCAGCGCCTTAGATCAATCAGGGGTTATGTTCCATGACTGTTACACCCTTGGGCAAAGCCGGAACAAAGAAGCTGTCTTCGAGGCCCACGTTTACCTTCACATCCTTTAACGTTATGGTAATCTTGTTGGAAGCAGAGTCGTATATGGTGAGCGATTTGACAGGGAATGCGCCCTCAGCCGTTTCAACTTCGATGGATAATATGGCCCCCATAGGCTTCCTGGGTTTGAGCAGCAGTCTTCCGTCTTTCTCCGAAACAGTGAACTCCTCCCTCAATTTGCCGAGGCCGCTCAAGAGGACAATGGGCGTCTGTCCATACGTGCCGCTGTCAAAAGGACTTCTGAACGCCTGTTTCTCTTTCTTCTGAAATATCAGGACCGACTTGTTGCTTACATAAATGTCGGTCGGATTGTCCCCTTTGTACGAAATCTTCATCTTATGGGGCTTCTTGATAAACAGGTCGCCCTTAAAGGCGTCCGTGCGCTTCAGGTCTTTGATATAACTCTGCTGAGTGAAAGTTCCGCTGATGTCCTTGATGTTTTCATAGGCTTTCTGAATTCCGGCGGCCTCATCTTCGACAGAAACAGCCCGGGAAATGCCGATTAAAGACGATAAGAAAATAATCAGAAAAGAGACAAAAATCGTCAAGTTTGGAAAGCACTTCCTGTCATTCTGATGTTTCATCATGTGTTCCTGACTCCTTTGATCGGATGCATTTTGGATTTATTTAAGCATAGCACACGTATTTTTTTATTGACAATACGATATGTGCCCTCCGAGCAGAGTCTTGTCTGCCGGCGGCCGATTCATTCTCAAAGTGAGAACTCATGTGAGAATTTCCCAATGAAGGGCATCCCGCTGCCGGGCATCGTATCCGACATAGCAGCGCTGCAAACTGAAAACAACTTTAGATATGGAGAGTTACAACACCGATTGCCGTATGCACGGGATAGAACAAGGCAATGGGCACACAAGTTGCAATAAAACAATCGTAGTTCGATGCAAAGGACTGATCGAGGCGGAAACGGGGCGATGACCTTACGAAGGAAAACTCTGGCCATAATAGGCGTTACTCTTCTCGTACTTACGTGCGCACTCGCTTTGACGGCGAGGTTTATCATTCTGGGTAGTTTCACTGAACTGGAAGAGAAGTACGTCTCACAGAACATCCACCGCACGCAGTCGTTCATGACAGAGAATCTTGCGAATCTGAACAGCACGGCACGGGATTGGGCCACATGGGATGATACATACGCTTTCATCAGGGACAGAAATAGAAAATATATAGACACGAACGTCGTAGAATCGATGTTCAGCACACTCAAGCTCAACGTAATGGTCTTTGTTGACGCATCGGGTCAGGTAGTGCTGTCACGGGGTTACGATCTGAATACAGGCAGCACTGTTATGGTGCCGAAGCGACTTCTCAGCAATCTCACGGAAGAAGGTTCTCTGATTCGGCACAATGCCCTTAGAGATGAGATAAGCGGTATCGTCCTCTTGCCTGAAGGACCTCTTTTTGTGGTAGGCTGTCCGATTCTCCGGAGCACAGGCAAAGGTCCGGCGCGGGGCAGCCTCATCCTGGGACGCTACCTTGACACGGATTATCTGAAAAAGATTGCGGATGCCAATTATCTATCTCTGGATCTTCGTCGGGTTGACGATCCTTCGCTGCAGGATGACTTTCAATCCGCAAAGGCTGCAATCTCCTCTGAATCGCCTGTCTTTGTCAAGCTGCTGGGTAAGAAGAAGATAGCCGGATACACAGTTCTGAAAGACGTTCACGGCAGACCAGCAATGCTTCTCAGGATAACAATGACAAGAGACATCTATTCCCAGGGCCTCAATAATTTCTATTATTTTATCCTTTCGCTCATTGCCGTAGGGATCGTCCTCGGCATTGTAATCTTCCTGCTCCTTGAAAAACAGGTTCTGTCACGTTTGACCAGGATTGGCAAAGACATAAGGGCCGTGAGCACAAGCAGCGATCTGTCCAAACGCGTAAGGGTCACGGGAAGCGATGAACTCTCCTCGCTGAAGGATGAGATTAACATCATGCTTGAGGCCCTGGAGAGTTCGGAAAGGGCCTTGCGGGAGAGCGAAGAGCGCTACAGGGATCTCTTTGAAAATGCCAGCGACCTGATTCAGGTTGTTGCTCCTGACGGCCGAATACTCTTTGTCAACAGTGCCTGGCAGGACGCCCTTGGCTACAGCGGCAGCGAGATTGCATTGCTGAAGGTCCACGACATTGTGGACACTTCCTTCAGCGAGAACTGTCTGGATGCCCTTATGTCCGAGGCACCCCGGAGGATTACGGGCGTAGAAGCTGCGTTCATAGCCAGGGACGGCAGAAGGATAATCGTAGAAGGCAACATTGCCTGCCAGTGCAAGAATGCGAGCGTTATTGCAACCCTCGGAATCTTCCGTAACATATCGGAACGCAAACAGATCGAGGATACACTGAGAGCGCTCTCATTGCGCGATGAGCTTACCGGTCTTTACAACCGCAGAGGGTTTCTCACTCTGGTCGAACAGCAGCTGAAACTGGCTGCCCGCATGAAGAGAGGCCTTCTGCTTGTATTTGCGGACCTGGACGGGATGAAGGAGATCAACGATTCACTGGGGCATCAGGAGGGAGACCGTGCATTGACTGACACTGCATCCATACTAGGGAAGACATTCCGCGACTCCGACATCATAGCCAGGTATGGAGGCGACGAATTTGTGGTGCTCTCACTGGAATCGGACGACAAAGGCGCAGATGCCATTACCAGCCGTCTCTATGAAAACCTGGTTGACCACAATATGAATGAAAACCGTCCGTACAAACTCTCGGTTAGCGTGGGGATCTCTCGCTATGATCCTGAAATGCCGTCTACCGTGGACAGCCTCCTGATGCTTGCGGATAATGTGATGTATGAGCAGAAGAGGCACAAGAGGACTGCTGCAAGGGAGAACTGACGGGCGCGGTTCAAACTGTGAGGTCTCCATCCAGCACATCTCTTATCTTCTTCAGAAGCCTCGTGGGTGAGACAGGTTTCATGATCAGGTTAAATCCTTCATCAAGAATTCCCCGCTTCTGGATAGTATCCCCGGGATATCCGCTCAGGAATATCGCCTTGATATCAGTCTTCATATTTCTGATATCATTGTAGGCTTCCCGGCCATTCTTCCCCGGCATTATGGCATCAAGCAGCAGGAGATCGATCTTGTCCCTGTACAGCCTGAATTTCTTTACAGCATCCTCTCCGTCCACCGCCTCGATCACCTTATAGCCATATTCCTCGAGCAATTTCTTCGTGAACTGCCTCACTTCCGGCTCGTCCTCAACCAGGAGTATTGTCTCCGTCCCTGTTTCAATGGGTGCTATGACTTCAGGTTTCATGTCTTCCACTGCTTCCTGTATCAACGGCAGATATATCCTGAATGTTGTGCCTTTTTCAATTTCACTGTACACATTGATATGTCCGCCGTGCTGTTTAACTATCCCGTACACCATCGCGAGTCCAAGGCCCGTCCCTTTACCTACCGCCTTTGTGGTGAAAAAGGGCTCGAAGATCTTTTCTGTCAACTTCTTGTCCATTCCGGTTCCTGTGTCCGTTATCGACAACACTGCCCATCCACCTTCCTTCCCGAAGCCATGCTCCCTGATGAATCGACTGTCGATGTACAGATGTTCTGTTGCAAAAGTCAGCAGGCCCCCATGCAGCATCGCATCCCGCGCATTAGTGGCGAGGTTCATCAGAACCTGCTCCATCTGTACATGGTCTGCCATTACAATCAAATCTCTTTCCGAAAGGACTGTTTGCAGCCTGATGTCCTCCCCTATAATTCTGATTAGAAGTCTTTCCACAGTCCTGATTATGTCATTGAGGTTAACCGGTTTGGAATTCATTATCTGCTTCCTGCTGAACGCAAGGAGGCTTTGTGTCAGATTGGACGCCCTGTCTGACAAGGAGAGGATGTGATTAACATATGTGCTCAGAACATCTTCTTTCATCTTCATTTTCAGGATGTGCCCGTATCCCATCATAGCCGTCAGGATATTGTTGAAATCGTGTGCAATGCCTCCGGCCAGCTGGCCTACAGCTTCCATCTTCTGCGCCTGCAAAAGCTGGGCCTCAAGGTTCTTGCGTTCCGTAATATCCTCCATAACCCCGTCTATCCGTTCGATCCTGCTTTTTTCATCATGGTGAATCTTGGCGGTGACTGAGCACCATATATGCGTACCGTCTTTCCTCCTAAGTCTGCGTTCTTCACCCTTTACATATCCATTGGCCCGTATCTTTGTCATAAGAGACTCGCCGTCTTCGGATTTTTCGAGCAATTGAGAAGATACGGCATCCGTAAACTCCTCTACCGATGAATAGCCGAACATCGCTGCCATCG
>DATHCU010000262.1:0-3792 GCA_035319385.1 Thermodesulfovibrionales bacterium | reverse complement strand
AAGGCATTGATATCGGAGCGTCCTTCAAGGGGGATGGTCTTCATACCCTTTCATTTCAGGGAAGCTGCGGCCAATGCGCTTACCAATACCGTCGTTGATCCTGTGTCGAAGATACCCGAACTCAAGGCGTGTGCTGTGCGGGTAGAGAAGAGAACAGCGAAAGCCGGGAGAGAGAACAAACATGAGTAGAGTTTTTATGGAGAACTAAATCCATACGTTAAGATACACTGCGGTCTTTGACGCAGGGTTCTTCATTTCAAAAAGGAGGGAGTGACATGGTCAAGGAGGATGCATTAAAGGGGCAGGTATTATTGAAGGATCTTGATAAGGCCGGCCTTAGTAAGATCGCGAAGATAACGCGGCAGGTCTCTATCAAGAAAGGCGAATCGCTCTTCAAGGAGAAGGAGCAGACTCAGGGGTTGTGGCTCATACACTCCGGCAAGGTTGAAATCTCCAGAGTCACCGCCGATGGATGGAGGCAGACTCTGGTTGTGCTGCCGGCCGGTCATTTCTTTGGGGAGTTGTCAATTCTTGAGAACAGGAAGCATGTAGCGTCGGCAACCGCCCTCGAAGATACCGAACTGTTTCTTCTGCCCAAAGATGAATTTGAGATGATGATGGGAGAGGACTGCGGACTGGCCCTTCACATCATAAAGAAGATGGCGATTGTCATGAGCATGAATCTCAGGAGAATGAATGACAAATTCCTCAGCGCATTAATAAGCTACTAGAGTCGGTTATTCGTCATATCGCGGCTTGTCTTCATCCATCTTTTGTGTTGTCTGCTTAAGTGCGAGAAACGGTAACCGGCCTGAATCAAATCATATCCCTAAGGAGGTTTATCAGATGCCACTCGATCCAACGAAGCACGCGGACTGGGAGATAGCGCAGGCAGCAGAAGCAAGTATGAAGACGGTCTATCAGCTGGGTGAGGAACTGGGACTTGAAAAACATGAACTCCTTCCCCACGGTCATTATGTCGCAAAGATTGATTTCAAGAGCCTTCTCGGCCGGCTTGCCGGAAGACCCGACGGCAAGTATATCAATGTTACGGCCATCACGCCGACCCCCCTCGGGGAAGGAAAATCTACAACGACAATGGGACTGACTCAAGGTCTCGGAAAAAGGGGCAGAAAGGTTATCGCGGCCATCAGGCAGCCATCCGGAGGGCCGACGATGAATATCAAGGGTTCGGCCGCTGGTGGCGGACTTTCGCAGTGTGTGCCGCTGACCCCGTTTTCGCTGGGACTAACCGGAGACATCAATGCCATAATGAATGCTCATAATCTCGCAATGGTCGCCCTTACTTCAAGGATGCAGCACGAATTCAACTACTCCGACGAACAGCTTTCCAAACGCAATCTCAGAAGACTGAACATCGACCCCAGAAATGTGGAAATGAAATGGATCATGGATTTTTGCGCGCAGGCATTGCGGGAGATCATTATCGGACTCGGGGGCAAGAATGACGGATTCATGATGAACTCCGGCTTTGCGATAGCGGTGTCTTCAGAGATAATGGCCATTCTCGCGGTCTCGAAAGACATGAAAGACATGCGTGAACGGATGGGCAGGATGGTTGTCGCATATGATAAGAGCGGAAAGCCTGTCACCACTCAGGATCTGGAAGTTGCCGGAGCGATGACGGCATGGATGGTTGAGGCCCTGAATCCTAACCTGATGCAGACGATCGAAGGACAGCCCGTGCTAGTGCACGCCGGACCTTTTGCAAATATCGCAATTGGACAATCCTCGATAATAGCGGACAGAGTGGGGCTGAAACTCGCAGATTATCACATCACTGAATCAGGGTTTGGGGCGGACATCGGTTTTGAGAAATTCTGGAACCTTAAATGCAGATTCTCCGGACTCAAGCCCCAGGCATCGGTCATTGTCGCTACCATCAGGGCACTGAAATGCCATGGAGGCGCGCCCATACCCGTCCCGGGCAGACCCATGCCTGATGAGTACAGGAGTGAAAATGTGGCCTGGGTGGAAAAGGGTTGTGAGAACCTGGTACATCATATAAAGACGGTGAAGAAGGCTGGCATTAATCCTGTTGTCTGCATTAACGCGTTCTTCACGGACACTGATAATGAGATCGGCGCTGTCAGAAGGCTTGCGGAGGAAGCGGGGGCCAGGGTTGCCCTCTCGAGGCACTGGCAGTACGGCGGCGAAGGTGCGTTGGAACTGGCTGATGCGGTGATCGACGCATGCAGTGAACCGAATAATTTTAAGTTTCTGTATGACCTTTCCACGCCGCTCCGTCAGCGCATTGAACTGATAGCGAAGGAAGTATATGGAGCAGACGGTGTGGAATTTTCGCCGGATGCCCTGGCAAAGGCCAGGAAGATGGAGGATGATCCCGACATATCGGGACTAGGAACCTGTATGGTGAAAACACATCTGAGTCTTTCCGATAATCCTAATCTGAAGGGCGTTCCCAAGGGATGGAAGCTCTTTGTGAGGGATATACTTTCATATAAAGGTGCAGGTTTCGTGGTTCCCGTTGCGGGCGCCATTAAACTCATGCCGGGGACTGCATCGGATCCAGCTTACAGGAGAGTCGACGTGGACGTCGAAAGCGGACGGGTCAAGGGCTTGTTCTAGTTATAGGTTTCTTAATTTATTTCAGAAAGGCGGGACAGATGTCCCGCCCTGCTTTTTCTCCCAAGAGGCATTGTCACTGGCGCTTATGCATTTATGTTCAAATTTCATTATAATAGGAGTTCAGTCATCGTGCGCGATGCAAAAGTGAACTTATGAAAAAAGTCGGTTTTGTATATGATGATATTTTCCTCCAGCATTCCATGCCCGCCGGCCATCCGGAATCTGCCGAGCGCCTGATCCAGATCATAGAGGGGTTGAGAGAATCGGGCCTGTGGGACAAGCTTCTTCAGATCAGCCCTCGCGAGGCTTCTGAAGAAGAGATCCTTGCAGTGCATACCCGGGAGTATTTCGACAGGATTAAGAATTTCACGGGGTATTTTGATTCTGACACCTATGTCTCCGGAAGGTCTGTCGAGGCGGCAAGATTTGCCGCGGGCGCAGTTATAGAAGCTGTTGACAGGTGCAAGAAAGGCGAGATCAGGAGTGCGTTTTGTGCGGTAAGGCCTCCCGGCCATCATGCGGAGGCTGACCGTGCGATGGGGTTTTGCATCTTTAACAATGTAGCGGTCGGCGCCAGATATGCCCAAAGCATAGGTTACAAGAAGGTATTCATTATTGATTTTGACGTGCATCATGGAAACGGCACCCAGCATATTTTTGAAGAAGATGAGAGTGTATTCTATTTCAGCACCCACCAGTATCCTCACTATCCTGGAACGGGAAGAGATACCGAAAGAGGAAGGGGAAAAGGGGAGGGATTTACATATAATGTCGCGATGCACTCCGGATCGGGAGACAAGGACTATATCTTTGCGTACCGTGACATACTGCCCCGCCTGATCAAGGATTTCAGGCCGGATATCATCCTGGTATCAGCCGGATACGATATTCACGCATCTGATCCTTTGTCAAGCATATACGTGACGAAAGAAGGCATGACTCAAATTGTGAGGGGGATACTACTCCGGTCTACCGCGACATATATGCCATCCTTGCCGTACGTCTTCGTGCTGGAAGGCGGCTATGAGCTGCATGCCCTGAGAGAATCCGTAGCAATAACGATAGATGAATTGCTGAAAACATAGATTTTTTTGAGCGGATCCTGATGTAAGTCGGGTCACCGGAAGGGTGTCTCGGCACTTGGTTTTTCATGGCGTCGGAGAGTATCAAGTGTTTCTGATT